>JAEZVS010000180.1 GCA_023443145.1 Bacillota bacterium
TCGTAATTGGAATGACATTCGAGGCAGGTGTTTTGCAAGCTGATTTCATATTGGGTGCCGTCGGGCGCCACAAAAGTGCGGTTGTCATTGCGAATGGCCTGTTTTTTCCACTGATGGAGAATTTCCATGTGGTGGGAGCGCATATAATCCGCATCGTAGATGCAGTGCGCATCTGCACCCATGGCCTGAATTTCCGGCGTATCCAAACTGACATCCGGCGCTTCAACCGCAGAGCTTTTACCCAAATTGAGCCAGACAGGTGCGCTGACAATGAGCACAAACACCACCATGCCAATGATGAGATTTTTACGCATGAGCGCCTACCTCCTCTTCATCCGGTTCCAGGTTTTGAAGGGGTTCAAAGCGCAAGTTTTCTTCGCGATTCGGTTTTTCGCCCTTCATCACCAACGCGTTACCTAAAAGCTCGTGTACCCCACACACCTCCACGCCGGGCACCCAGTAACGCATCAGCGGCGGAAATGCCGCTCTATCAATGGCGCACACACAGGAAAGCATGTTGACGCCGTGTTTTTTCTGCATATATTTCACCGCATTGGCGCGGGGGAAACCGCCACGCATACGCAGTTCCATATCTTCTTCCGCGTTGAGACCGGAGCCCGATCCGCAGCAGAAAGTTTTTTCGCGAATGGTGTCTTCCGGCATGTCATACCATTCCACACAATGATCCAAAATATAGCGCGGTTCTTCCAAAAGGCCCATCGCCCGCGACGGGTTGCAGGAATCGTGATAAGTGGCAATAATGCCCTTATTGCGCGAAGGATCCAATTTTAATTTGTTGTGGCGCAGACAGTCGGCGGTAAATTCCGTCACATGAATCATCTTGGTGGATGCCGCTTGCTGGAACACCGTGCCGGTGATCGGATTTTTCGGCACTTCCAGGAAATGAGCCGGGCCGTTCATGGTGTCCATATATTGGTGCACCACGCGCCACATGTGACCGCATTCGCCGCCAATAATAAATTTCACGCCCAAACGTTGGGCTTCGGCATAAATTTTTTGATTCAGACGCTTCATCATTTCGTTGGACGTGAAGAGCCCGAAGTTACCGCCTTCCGAGTTAAAAGTCGAGACGGTGTAGTCCAATCCCAATTCATGGAACATCATGAGCTGGCCCATGAGGGTATAGTTGCCCGGCGTGGCGAAAATGTCGCCGGAGGGCGGCACATATAAAATTTCTGCGCCTTTACGATTATAAGATAAGTCCAGACGCACGCCGGTGATGTCTTCAATATCGTCCAGCATCATGTCGTAAGAGTCCACAATGCCGTGGGGCTGAATGCCCAAGTGATTGCCTTTGCTGAAGCAATTGGCCACCGGTGTCACCACCCAGTCGATGTTCAAGCCCACCAGGTTTAAGAGCTCGCGCACCAGCATGGTGATTTCGGCGGTATCAATCCCATAGGGACAGAATACCGAGCAACGGCGGCATTCCGAGCACTGAAAGAAATAGTAGAACCATTCCTTAAGCACATCTTCGTTCAGCTCGCGTGCCCCCACCATTTTGGCCATGAGTTTGCCTGCCAAGGTGTATTCTTTGCGATATACACTGCGCAAAAGCTCTGCACGCAGCACCGGCATGTTTTTGGGATCGCCGCTGCCTAAGAAAAAGTGACATTTGTCGGCGCAGGCGCCGCAACGGACGCAACAGTCCATGAACACCTTCAAGGACCGGAAGCGATTGAGACGGTCGCGAAGACCTTCGAGGATAATGCTTTGCCAGTTCTCCGGCAGTTTCCAGTCATCATCCGGCACACGCCATTCACGCGCATTGGGCAGGCTCACCACTTCAAGACTTTCGGGCTTACCTGCGTGACAGTAAAAACCGTCCCGGAATTCGGGTTTGGTTTTCATCCACGACGTGGTTGGCGGGTGATAGCTGATGCTGAGCAACTCCTCTGGTTTTGGAAGTTTTGCCATTTCATAACACCCCTTTGTCTATGTCATGTTGTGCAGATGACCCGTGGCACGACGCACATCCGCCGCCACAATCGCCTTCCGCATCAACTGAACTGCTGCATTTCATAAATTGAGACATATCCAATTCCTGATCCAAAAGATTGGCGCGCACCAAAATATCATTGGTTTCTTTAATTTGCGCCAGACGCATATCATAGATAAGGTCGCGGCTTTCCATATAAAGATTGAAAGCAAAAAGCGTGACCGTATCCAGCTCATCGAAAAACGCCAGCAAATCCGGCAGTTGAATGACGCCGTCTTTGATTTCAGCAGCACATTCCCTTTGAATGATCTGCTTAAAAGCCGGCACAAAAGAAAGCGCCTTAGAAGCGTCCACTTCTTGCACCGCCTTTATGCGCAATATCATTTGCAGATGGTCATACACCGCATCAGAATTGGGCTCCTCTTTTAAAAGCTCGTGACACAATGCCTCCAGGCTGTGGTATAAATTTGCGCCCACCGGATTGGTGAATTCTTTTTGCACGCGCGCAAAATATTTGCGGCTCGCTTCCGGATAGGCCAGAAGCATACGCTCGAACCACGCATCCGTTAAGGCTTTTTCGTGTGCAGAAAGCACCGATTTCAGTCTCTGCACACATCCACCTCCTCCAAATTAAGTTTGTAAATAGCTGTGTAACCCCGGCAATAAGTAACTCACGCCGAAAAAGGTAAACACCACCACCGCAAAACCAATGATGTTTAAAACGGCGGCTTTTTTATATCGCCAGCCACTGACCCTAAGATGTAGGTACAGGGCATAAACGAGCCATGTGACAAGGGCCCATACTTCTTTGGGATCCCAGCTCCAATAAGAACCCCAAGCATATTCAGCCCACACCGATCCGGTGATAAGCATAATCGTTAAAAGAGGTAAGCCCGCCAATACCAGGCGATAGCTCCAATAGTCCAGATCCTGTAAATCTGTATGAGAAGAAAAATCTGTAATGGTTCTGCCCCGCACCAGCAAAATCACTGCCAGAACAAACGACACACATAGGGCGCTATAAGATAAAATGGCCATCATCACATGCACGCCCAGCCAAGGAGAGCGCAATGCCGGCGCCATAGGGGTCACATCCAGGTTTAGGGAGAGCATCCAAAGCACCAGCCCTGCCGTCACCACATCCAACCCCACCACTGCCGGCCGAAAATGCGGACGCAGATGCAGTACCAAAGAGGCCAGCGCAAAAACCAACACCAGCCAGAGGGCAAAATCAAGCCCGTTGGCCAGCGGCAAGCCGTGGGCTGCGCGCCCGCGAATAACCAGTAAAATGGCGCTGACCGCAAAAGAGGCCATCATCAGCAGTCGGGCGATTTTTTTGAAAAAGGGCTGTTTGCCCGCCAAAAGCACCGACAAGCCTGTGAGAACCGATAAAGCCAAAAGTGCCCAAAGAAATGGCATTTGATAATCCGTCATCGTTTTCTAAAAATCCTTTCAAGGTGCCAACATCCCATTGCCCTCAGTTGGCACACGTTATCATTTATACACACAAAGTCTATTCGTCCACGTCCATCCACCTGCCGTCTGCTATAAAGAAGCCCCTTGCGGCGGCTGAGACAGATCGGACAAGGCGCCTTGCAAATCTTCTTCCACCTGGCGTTTCAGCTCTTTGCCTTTGGCGCGCACATAAAATCGGCAGCGCCCATCCGGTAAAGCAAGCACCAAAACGGAACGAAAACGCCCCAGCCAAAAAAGCATGGATGCGATGGTGGCCACAATACACCCGGAGAAGACCACCGTCATGGCCCGGCTGTATTTCAGTTCCAACACGGTGATGGAAATCGGTTTTTTATACGTGATGGCCAGGCCCTGTTCAAGAGTCAGCTTTGCCCCTTCCCGCAGGGCTTCCTGACGCACCATTTTGCCGCCATCGTCATATAGAGACAAGAGAATCACACCCTCCGCCATGGGTGAAAACATCATAGACCCTTCGGTGGGCAGCGGAATTTTAAAATCTTCCGGGAATACAAATTCACCGGTGGTGGCCTCCGTCGGCCCCGCCATGTCCACCTCATAAC
>JAEZVS010000033.1 GCA_023443145.1 Bacillota bacterium
CTGCACACTACCCGGCCGAAGGTGCGTTGTACAAATATATTTTAGAGTCGGCGTATTTCTCCCCGGAGCGGTCCTGTGATATGGATGTGGCCGCTGCTTGCCACTTGGAGCGCACCGCCTATTATCAGCGCAAAAAAGAGGCGCAGCTTTGTATGGCCTTGGCTTTTGTACAACAATTGGCGGATGCGGCGGCGGTTTATAAGGCGCACGCCGAATAAAAGAAACGGCAGGTGGGTTGTGGTGCATACATAAGCGGTCTCGTAGGTGAGGGCACTGCGAGACTCTTTTTTATGCCCCTTTTCGCCGGCGCCTGTCAGGTGCGCAGCTGCTGCCCGGTGTGCGTCGATTGAGTGCAGAACAAAAAAACGCCCGTCTCACGATGCATCATGAGACGGGCGCGGTTTATTGGTCGTTGTTTTGGGTGGCTTTTAAAAAGGCGAGCACCAAAGCGGAAAGGCTGCCGCCGGAAAGGGTCAGCCCGGTGGCGGTGTCGCCTTCAACTAAGGCGTCAAAACCGCCCAGGCCGGCCAGGACCGCCAAAAGAAAGGCGCAGATCAGGGCCAGGGTGTGGCGGTATTCTCGTGCACGGCACCGCCGGTGTTGTTCGTCCAAATCGGCCTGATTTTGCCGATTCAGCATGGCCATCATTTCTCGAGCCAGGCCGGGAGCAATGGCTTCATAGCGGGCCAGTTCATCGGCATCGGGGAGCGGCCCGCTAAAAAGGTGCAGGCTGTGGCTTTGGCGGGTCACCTCTCGTTGGTGCGTCCTGGCCGGGGATGCATCCGGTTGAGGCTCTGTCGCCAAAGGGCCGGCACTTTGCGGGGGCGTGACCTCGGGCGCTGCGGCAGACGAGAGTGGTTCGCTGACGGCGTGGCCGCTTTTGTCTAATGTGTCAAAAGAAGGGCCGTTCTTTTCTTCTGTGAAAAGGGCGTCCGGAATAAGATCCGGCACGGCTGCCGGGTGGTTGACGCTTTGGGGTGAAAGGGTGGACTTGTTCGTCATTGGGCACCTCCTTGATGATAGCGGTGCATGAATACCAGCACTTCTTCCCGAGTGGCGGCACGGTGCAGATGCCAGTTGCCCTGTTCGTCGCCGCGGATGAGGGCCCGTTTTTCAGCCCAGGCCACCGCCTCCGCCGCCCAGTCGGAAGGGCTGTTGTCCGGAGGCGGGGTTGCAGGGCGTCGGGCTTCGGCCGCCCGGGCTTGGATGGCGGCCAAAAAGTCTGCCCAGCCGTTGGGGCGGTCTAAAATAAGATGGGGGCAGTATTTGCCGTTCCAGTCTTGATGTTTATAGATGCGCCACTCCGGGTGGGTGAGAATGAGGGCGGCATTTAAACACACAGCATTGGCTTCCGCCCGGGCATAAGGCGGGTTTTCGCAAATTTCCACCGAGACGGTGTGCAGATTTCCCGGGCCTTGGCCGTCACCGGCGTGCCAGGTGGTTTCATTGATGGGCACCGTTTGCACAATGACTTCGTGGTCCACAAAAAAATGGACCGATACATAGGCCCGATCTTCTCGGGCCACGTTGGCAAGCCATTGGGCGTGGTCTCGGGCAGAAGCCCGAGGATTGCCGGTGTTGTGATTGGTGATGCCCAAAATGTGGGTCATGGGCAGACGGGGACGCACATTGGGGGCGCCGGGGTCGCTTACGATGGCGCGCACAAAGGGCACGCCGAAGATGTGGTCGTTTTGGATGATGCCGTTTTCAATGGTTAACATAAAATCCTCCTTAGGGATAAACGAACGTGTGAAGGTACAAAAAAAGCGGACGCTTAGGCGTCCGCCGGTTGTTATGCGTTGGTTTTGTTGTTGTCAAAAAGATTATCTACAGTGCGCGTGATCATGTCGGCGCTCACCACTCGGGTGAATTGTCCGTGCTTGTTGACGAATACGGTGCTCGCAACCATGTCGTTCATGGCGCTCTGCACTTGTTCGGCATTCAGATCTGCCTTGGGATCACTGATGGTCATGGTCCCTTCTTTGCCATTAGCGGTGGCAAAGGTCATCTGCAGGCTTTTGGTCGGTTCGGCCATAAGACACCTCCTTTCCTAATGTGTGGGTGAATTCGGCGCCCATACATTTACGCCGTCAGGCTTTCTTCTGTCAGGCGATAGGCGCCGGCCATGGTGCCGTTGAGCAGCTTGCCGACAGCGACGGCGGCGTTGTAATACTGGGCCACATCGGCGTTCATGCTGATGTTGGAAAAAGTGCGGCTTTGAATTTTGGTGGTTGTACCGTCCGATACGGACATGGCCACACGCAGGCTCACTTTGCTTTTTTCTGCTGCCATATGGATTCTCCTTTCCGATGTATTTAAGACGTCTTCACCATCTTAAGGAAAGGCGGGCTGATTTGCGCACTGAAAAATCGTTTTTACGCGTATAAAGGCCTTTATTTTTTTAGGGTGCCTTTGAAAAGCCGCAAGCGGGCAATAAAAAAGCCCCGCCCTTAGAGGACGGAGCCATGTGCGGATCAACTGTAGATATAACCCATAAGATTCCAGTAAGGAATGAGGACGGCAAAAACCAAGATAAAGTTGACCACCATCTTCACACCCATAATCTTGGCAAAGTGGCCGGTTTTCACCATGCCGAAGGAGAAGAATATTAGGTAAAGGGCATATTCATAAGGCAAAATGACCTGGTCCACACCGTTCATGATAATGTAGTAAAGGCTCATAGGTTCAATGCCCAGCTGCTGTGAAATGGAAACCAGCGGTGAGGTAAAAGCGGCTTCCATGGCCAGAGGCGTTAAAAGGAAGTTCATAAGCATGAACAGGAACCACACAAAGAGGAAGAACACATAGTAGCTCTGGCCTTGCAAATAGGGCAATGCCAATTGAGAAATGACTTTACCCAATCCCAAAAAGCCGGCGGCATTTCCGATGGCCAGGCAAGCGGTAATAAAGAAGATAAAGCCCCAGTTTAAGCCGTTCACGTCTTTTTGACTGGCCAAATCAATGCCGGGCACAAAGAAAAGGAGAGGCACAAAGAGAAAGGCCCACGCCACTTCCAGTCCGGGGAATACTTTGTTGCCGAACATAAGAATCACAATCAGGGATAGGGTGATGATGAGTGCTTTCCATTCGGAGACGCTCATTTTACCCATCTTCGCCAATGCGTTTTCGAAATAGTCACGGCCGTGAATGTCTTCTTCCGGTTTAAAGAGGATGGTGCACATAAAGGCCATAATGATGCTGTAAAGCATCATGGGGAAGTTGTGCTGAAACACTTCAAACCAGCCCACACTGCTCGGGCCGCCTCCGGCCTGACCGAAGCCGATGACGATAAGAAGGTTGGAATTGTAAAGCCAGTTTAAGGGCAAAAGTGAGGCCATGGCGGCAGCTAAGGTGATGCCGGCAGAAGCCTTGCCCGGCTTTAAGTCCATGGCTTTGCAAATGCCGTAAGAAAGGGCGGCCATGGGAATAACGGCCTGGGCAGGGATCATCAGATTTAAAATAACGCCGGTGAGGGTCAGCCCCCAGATAATGCCGTTGTAGGAAGCGCCGGTTAAAAGAATGCAGCGATAGGCCAGGCGCTGTAAAAATCCGATCTTATCAAGCACATAGGCCAGGAAAAGGCCGCCGATGCACATCCAGGGAATGTAAGTGCTCCAAGGCTTAAAGGCGGCGTCCGGCGGGCAGATGCCGGCAATAATATAGACCACCGGCAGCGCCAGCGCCACCCCGCTTTGAGGCAGAGAGTCGGTGGCAAAGGCCAAGATGGCCATGAGGGTGATCACGAAGAACAGTCGCATGGCGGGTGTGAACGTGTCGTTGGTAGGCACCAGAAAAATCATCAAGGGTAAAATAATGGTGATGGCCAATTTTACCAAGTCTCGACCGGTGCGGCCAAGGGCAACAATGTTTGGCATGGTTTCAGTCCTTTCTCCAGTAAAAAAAACATAGTATAATAGCACTATGTTCAGTATAAACGCCATATATATTTCGGGCAAATTTATGGGTGCAATAGGGGTATTGATTGTTTCAATAGTAAGTGCGGGTGTGGTCAATTACATTTCGCCGGACCAATCGGCCCCTTTTTAACGATCTGTATGGCCGTGTCTTTTCTTTATATGGGGATGTTTAGAAAAAGGAGTTTTTATGTTTGAGAAAACCGGTCTGATGAATCTTCGTCCGCCGTTGGGCTTTAGCGGCTCCACTTTAAAATGGGTGGCCATTGTCACCATGTTGATTGACCATGTGGCCTGGGCGCTTTTGGGTGCGGCCCTATCTTCGGGGCGGGTGCCTTATGATGTGTTTTTTCCTGTTTATGAAGGCATGCGCCTGGTGGGGCGTCTGGCTTTTCCTCTCTTTGCCTTTCTTTTGGTGGAGGGCTTTCTTCATACGGGAAACAGCCGCAAATATGCCCGGCGTTTGCTGGTTTTTGCCCTCTTGAGTGAAGTGCCCTTTGATTTGGCGGCGCGGGGCATGTGGTTTTATTCCGGATATCAAAATGTGTTCTGGACCCTTCTTTTGGGGCTGTTGGCCATGATGGGCAT
>JAEZVS010000034.1 GCA_023443145.1 Bacillota bacterium
AATCAAAGGCATCCAGCACCGGAAGCAAGTCTTTCATTAAACTCTGATTGGCATATTTATAGATGTCTTCCCGCTCTTTAGCGGTGCGTTTTTTATGATTATCAAAGTCAGCCAGCAAGCGAATATAGCGATTTTCAGCTTCCTGCAAGGGATCAACAGCCTCCGGTTGTTCATCGGCTGCGTCTTCAGCGCTTTCACCTGCCGTCTTATCTTCTATGGCCATATCTTCAACAGTCTCTGTCATCTCTTCTTCCGGATGATCTTTTTCATGTGTGTCTTTATTCACGTTGCGTCACTCCTTTATTACATACGGCGGTTTCTCAACTGCCAAGCGAACGAATGAAAAAGCGGAGCCAAGTCCGTGCTGCGCTCGGGCACCAGGCTCACTGAGGTGCCGAACGCTGTTTCCACAGCCGCCACCGCTTCTAAAAGCAGGCGCGCTGATTGCGCATAATCCATGCGCTTCGGTCCTAAAAGAGCCAGCCAACCGGGTTTGACACCCGCCTGAAAAGCCGCACACATCAAGCTCAACGCCTGCATATCCGGCCGCTCAGTTTCCTGTCCGATTTTCACCAAGAGTGCGCCTTTGGCATGTCGGCTTTGGGACAATACCTCCATTAATGTATCTTCCCCTTGAAGGAGCGACAGCACTTGACGCATTTGCCCATGCTCTTGAAACTCCGGTAAATCCAACATATTAAGGGCGCCGGCCAAATAAAAGCGGCGCACTTGATCTTGGGCCAACACTTCGCCCAAACGATGCACCGCCAAGCGAATAAAGCGCGACAAGGCATCCCCCTGATCGGTAAAATAATTGGCCAAAGGCTCCGCCCAGTGGCGTGCCGGCAAGCCCCGCAAATAATGGTTTAAGAGACTTTCCACCGCCGCCACATCGCGCTCCGTAATGTGGGGCGCCGGTTCCAAAATTTCATTGCGCACCTGCTCGTCATCGCTGACCACCACCATGAGCACTCGCCCCGGCGCCAAATACATAAGGCTCAGCATGGCCATGACAGGCTCGTCATCTCGTTCTTGACCGGGCGGAAGAAAAAGCATCGCTGCATAACGGCTATAGCGCGCCAACAAAGCGGTCAGCTCAGTTTTGGCAGACTCATCATTGGCGGGACCTTTGGCCAGCCAGCCGGCAAAGCGCCCCGGATTTGCCTTGAGATCGCCCAATTCTTCCGGCAAAATATAGTCTACGTAATAGCGATAACCCAAATCGGTAGGCGTACGCCCGGCCGATGTATGAGGCTGTTCAATAAGCGCTTCTTCTTCCAGATCGGCCATTTCGTTACGAATGGTGGCCGAGCTGACCCCGAGATTGTATTTTTTAGAAATGGTGCGTGAACCCACCGGCTCGGCCGTATGAATATAATCAGCCACAATGGCTGCCAGCACGCGCTTTTGGCGTTCGGTTATTGACAATGGGCTCACCTCCATTTTTATTTTGTTAGCACTCAATTAAAATGAGTGCTAATCACGTTTTAAAAATACCACCTTTGCAACCGATTGTCAAGCCCCTTGCCCAAAATTCCTAAGGGGTCATGTATGACAAGATCAGATACCTGCCCCTTCTTATTGGATGATAAGACCTTTTCCAAACAAGCGGCCCCTTCCCACATAAAAAGAGGGTATTCGTCCGCAAACCGCCATGCAAGCCGAAGAGCCCTAAACACAGTCATAAAAAAGAACTGTCTCGTCTATAAAAAGACGAGACAGCCCAATCATTCATTTAGTTTTCGTAACGCTCTTTTTTCAAAAGAACAGCCGCGCCTGTTGCCAAAGCCATTGATGCCGCCACAGCGCCAACCGGCAAACCGCCGGTTTTCGGTACTTGTTTGGTGGGAGACTTGCTGGTTGTTTTTGCAGGGGTTGTCGTAGTTTTAGCCGGCGTTGTAGCGGTTTTTTTCACCGGTATGCGCTTCACACTTGTCGCCGGCGTTTTTGCTTGAGCATCGGCTTTATTATCTTTTTTTACATCGGTTTTGCCGTCTTTTCCATCTTTACCCTCTTCCGGTTTCTCTTTAACTTCTGTCGCAGAGACAGCAGGCGTTTGGGTGGCGGCATCTTTGGTGGCAGGCTCAACTTTTGCCGGCAAAGCGTCTTTGGCCAAAGTCAGCAATTTTTCATCCGTAATGGTAACGGACTGCGTTGTCACTTTTCCTGTTTCACTGATCGTAAGGGTGACCGCCGGCAACATGCTGCCTTCTTTTGACAAATACACCACCTGATAAGTGAAGGGCTTACCCGGAGAAGCCAACTTCATCATATTGCTCCATTCCAACACTTGACCGATTTTTCCTTCTTGCGGTGTGCTGATGATATCCCAGTTCTTTAGATCAAGACTGCGGCGCAGCAAATATTTTCCCACTGCCATCGGCTTCACACTCACCGTGAGACGGTCAGCCATAGTACCGTCTTGCGGCGTCACCACAAATTCCGTCTGATTGTTTTTAGGCGCCGGCGCACCGGTCACCGTTGGCTGATTGGCATCTTCAACCGACTGGGCCAAAACCGCCGTAGGCAGCGTAAGTCCGGCAACCAGACAAATAGATAGCGCTGTGCGCAAGGTTTTTTGACGCATAACAATTCCTTCTTTCACATGATTTTTGATGATGTATTTTTCCGATGCTCGCTCTTCATGCCTTCATCGGTTGAAACCAAACAAGATCTGCGATCAGTTATTATATTATTATTTTACTCCTATGCCTTGACCATGTCAATTCACTTTCTTCATGACCATACATACAAAAAAAAGCAAGATGCACGATGCATCTTGCTTTTTAATCAGGCGCACAAATGTGATGGGATGCGCCCGAGCTTAGAATTTTTCTTGGGCTTTATAGGCAGTGTGTAGCAAATGATGAGCCAATTCGCTGGCCGGTTCGCCCAAATAATCGCGATAAATTGCCAGAATAGAGGGGTTTTCGTGAGATTTGCGCACCGTCATGGCTTCGTCGATGCTATAAAGCGCCTGTTGGCGTTATAAAATCACCGAGGGATCGCCATGGTGATAGGGCTGGCCGGCACCGCCTACGCAGCCGCCGGGGCAGGCCATGATTTCAATGGCATGAATGCCGCGCGGATTACCCGCACGAATTTCTTCTAAGAGGGTTTTGGCGTTGCTGAGCCCATGGGCAATGGCAATTTTAAGCATGACGCCGTCCACATCCACTTCTGCCAAACGAATGCCGTCAAAACCGCGCAACGCTTCAAAATCTACACGATCTAGGGTTTTACCGGTATGGATTTCGTACGCAGTACGCACCGCAGCTTCAATAACACCGCCGGTGGTACCGAAAATAACCGCTGCCCCGGTGGATTCGCCCAGCGGATCATCGTAATCGCTTTCAGGCAAGGTGGCCAAGTTGATGTCTTTACGCTTAATGAGTTTACCCAACTCGCGAGTGGAAAGCACAATATCCACATCAGGGTTGCCATCCACTTTAAATTCTTCCCGATCGGCTTCCATTTTCTTAGCCAGGCAGGGCATGGCCGATACCAACACCAGCTTATCGCGAGGAACGCCAATTTTTTCGGCAAAATATGTTTTAGCTACAGCGCCAAACATCTGTTGTGGAGACTTGGCCGACGACGGCACTTCTAAAAGATCGGGGAATTGGCTTTCGAAGAAATTGACCCAGGCGGGGCAACAACTGGTTAAAATAGGCAGCGCTTCTTTTTCTCCTGCCAAATAACGGTTGAGGCGGCTTAAAAGTTCAGTACCTTCTTCCATAATGGTCAGGTCCGCCGAAAAATCCGTATCAAACACATAGTCAAAGCCTACTTGACGCAGGGCCTCCACCATCTTGCCGGTGGCCACCGATCCGGGAGCCATGCCGAAGAGTTCGCCTATGGCCACACGCACCGAAGGAGCTGTTTGCACAATCACTGTTTTTTCCGGATCGTTCAGCGCTTCCACCACTTCCCACGTGGCGTCTTTTTGAGTCAGGGCGCCGGTCGGGCACACTGCCACACATTGGCCGCAATGGGTGCAGACGGTGTCTTTCAAAGGCGCCTGGAAAGCGGTAGCCACCACAGCATCAAAGCCTCGGTTGACTCCTGAGAGGGCGCCCACTTGCTGCACATCATTGCACATGGT
>JAEZVS010000058.1 GCA_023443145.1 Bacillota bacterium
GCGATACACTCATCAAAAAATACCCAGGCTTTTTATATTTTTAAAAACAGTTGACTTGCTTAATATAAAGAGTTATTTTAACAGCATAAAAATATAAGAATATTGAAAGAGGTATTTTGTTATGACAATCGGAATGAAAGGCTTTGCCGGTGTTCTTGTCTTAACCCTTTTGCTCTTTCAAGCAGGCTGTACAGCAGGTCCGGGAAAAGAACCGGCCGTTTCCGGCTCTTCGGTGTCGTCTAAAACGGCAGATGAGCTCAAACTCAGCTTTCCCAACGACAAAACGATAAACGATGGCGATTTAACAGAAAAAGAGCTGGGCGAGCAACTGGCCGCCAACCGTGATCTGTGGCAGCAGCTTTGGAAAGAGGCCGGTACTGCCAAAACGTATGATGACTTCCAGGGGCTCGACCAAAAGGCACGCACAACCTATGCCCAACTGCTTTCAGCCGGAAAATTAAATCGATTGCGTACGCCGGAAGCACTCTTTCAAGCGTTTATTAAAAAAGCCGACTCTGAAAACCCAAACCAATCGTTTGCTAAGCGGGTTGCCGTTTTTCAAAAAGAATACCCTGTTGCAGCCAAAGAGTTGGGCGAAGTGTTCACCACAACCGCAGCCTCACTGGCCGCCTCAGAAAAAATCACCCAGCCCACACCGGAAACATCTGCCAAAATCATGAAAGATTTGAAAGCCGCCTATCGGGAAGCCCATCCGGAAGATGTGTATGACAGAGTCAACATCAATGCCGAAACAGAGGTCGTCTTTTACCGCGACGGCAGTTTGCGCCTTATAAAGCGCTAGACAAATGCTGCGGCTTGTCCGGCATGTAACCGAAGTTTTAAGCAAAATGCCGTCCTTTTTAGCAGGCCGGCATTTTTTTACGCCGTTTGCGCGCCATCAAGAGATAAAAATAAGCGCCGCAAAGGCTTGAGCGAATGCGGGTCATCTGCCCTTTATCTTGAAAGGGTGCATTTGTTTCGCTATAATATAGGGTAAATGCAGCAAACTTTATGGGAAAGAAGGACGATCAATTATGGATTACACCGAAGAATATGTGCGCGCGGTTGACCCGGCTGTGGCCGATGCCATTCAATTGGAGGAGGCACGGCAGGAGAATAAAATTGAACTCATTGCCTCGGAAAATTTCACCAGTCGGGCTGTGATGGCGGCGCAAGGCTCCGTACTGACAAATAAATATGCGGAGGGCTACCCCAGTAAGCGTTACTACGGCGGCTGCGAATATGTTGACATTGTGGAAGACCTGGCGCGCGACCGTGCGAAAGAACTCTTCGGTGCCGAACATGCCAATGTGCAGCCGCACAGCGGGGCGCAAGCCAATTTTGCCGTCTACTACGGTATTTTGGAAAAAGGCGACAAGGTGCTCGGCATGAACTTAAGTCACGGGGGCCATCTCACCCACGGCAGCCCGGTCAACGTCAGCGGCCGTTATTTTGATTTCGACGCGTACGGCGTCGACAAAGACACCGAGACCATCAACTACGAGGCCTTACATCAAAAGGCGCTGGATATCCGTCCCCGGCTCATTGTGGCAGGGGCTTCGGCCTATCCTCGTGCCATTGACTTTGAACGTATTGCCCACACAGCCAAGACGGTGGATGCCCTCTTTATGGTGGATATGGCCCATATTGCAGGACTGGTGGCCGCGGGCGAGCACATGAGCCCGGTCCCTTATGCGGATGTGGTGACTTCCACCACCCACAAAACCCTGCGCGGCCCACGCGGCGGCATCATTCTCTGTAAAGAGGAACTGGCCAAAGCCATCGATAAGGCAGTATTCCCCGGCCTGCAGGGCGGCCCGCTCATGCATGTGATTGCGGCCAAAGCGGTGGCTTTGGGTGAAGCACTCCGTCCCGAATTCAAAACCTACATGCATCAGGTGGTGCTAAACGCACGCGCCTTGGCCGATGCCCTCACCGAGCGCGGTTTCCGCCTGGTTTCCGGCGGCACCGACAACCACCTTATCTTAATTGACATGAAACACATCGGTCTCACCGGCGACGCCGCTGAAAAGGCTTTGGATGCCATCGGCGTCACCACCAATAAAAACGGCATTCCTTTTGATACGGAAAAACCCACCGTCACCAGCGGTCTGCGTATCGGCACCCCGGCTGTGACCACTCGAGGTTTTATGGAAGACGATATGACCATCATCGCCGACATCATGCAACGGACCTTAATAGACAACGATACGGCAGCGGCAGAAGCTTTGGTGAAGAGCCTCACCGCCCGTTATCCTCTGTACCGTTAAGAGAGGTGCTAAATATGGATAATGTGTTCGTCTTTGATCATCCCCTCATGCACCACAAGCTGTCTTATTTACGCGACAAAAGCACCCCGCCCCGGCACTTTCGTCAGATTGTAAAAGAGCTGGCCCTTCTCATGGCTTATGAAGTCACCAGCGATTTGCCCAGCCATGAAGTGACGGTGGAAACCCCCTTGGCCGACGCCTCCTGTCAACGGGTGGACGAAGAAAACATTGTCATCATTCCCATTTTACGCGCCGGTTTGGGCATGGTGGAAGGCTTTCATTCACTTTTACCGGAAGCACGGGTGGGACACATCGGCATGAGCCGCAACGAAGAGACTTTGGAACCGGAGCCTTACTATCACAAACTGCCCGCCGGCATTGACACGGCACAATGTATTGTGGTGGATCCCATGCTTGCCACCGGCGGATCCGCGGTGGATGCGGTGAATTTCCTGAAAAGTGTCGGCGCCACCAATATTAAATTTTGCGGCATCATCGGCACCGATGCCGGCATCCGTCGTTTATCCGAAGCCCATCCCGACGTGGCCATCTATTTGGCTGAAAAAGATCCTATCTTAAACGATCACGGTTATATTGAACCGGGTTTGGGCGACGCCGGTGACCGCATCTTCGGCACCCTCTGATGAACACAACCGCGGACACGCCTGTTCATGCTGTGTCCGCATCCATCACGCACACATCGGGTCTTTTAAAAGACAGCTGTTCTATTTTCCATCATAAAAAAAGCCGCCGCAATGTTATGCGGCGGCTTTTTTTTGCATGAAAAGGATGTCTTTGTTGGGGTGATACAACTTATTCGGCAATTTCTCCGGAGATTTGCTCGGTGGTGGCGTCAGGAGCGATCATCGCCGGGAACCAACCTTCCACAGCCAAAAGTTCTTTCACATCGTTGCCGTAACGAAGGTGGAAATGCTTGAGCGGTTCTTCCGTGTTCACCGGCATCATTAAAAGCACCGGATATTTGGCATTGGCATCCGTGGCTTTAAAGGCCGTCCAGTGCAGTTCATGTTCACCCAATTTGGTGGTGTGGGTGCTGTCGAATTTGTATTCGGCCGAAGCCACTTCTTTGCCGTCTTTGTCTTTAAAGCCGTCTAAAAAAGTCACTTTGTCTCCATCGATAACCATGGCGTTAAAGTCGCATTTGCGTTTTTCTTTATAGGCAGCTTTGGCCGCATCCACATCTTTGCCTTCTTCTTTGGCCAGTTTCTCAAAGGCCGGGGCAAATTCGGCTTCATCCAAATAAGCACCGATGTTATTCCAAGTGCCTGCCCAATCGGCCAGAGACACTTCCTGGGCATCTTTATCCGCTTTGGCGTCATGACCGGCATCCGTTGTAGATGCGCTGGTGGCAGGTTCAGATGTGGCCGCACTGTCTTTCTCGTTTCCGCCGCAACCGGTTAAGACGAACATGAAGCAAGCCAGAGAAAAGATGGCAGCGATGATTTTTTTGTTTTTCATGATAACCTCCTGAACAGATTTTGATGTGATGAGAGCGGTTAAACAAGGTTTGTTGTTCAACTTGAAACAATCCGAGTCAGCCGCATCTAACTTTATTCAGCTTATCACTTCGTTTTCGAGTTGTCAATGGCAAATGTGTTCTAAAATCCTATTTATTGCATAAATTTACTCATTATTTTTGCTAATAGTTTCATTAGGTATATATCTTTTGGGAGAACTTGCCCTCTTTCAGGTTTGGGCCAACTGTGTTATGCTGTGCATATTGGGGCAGATGCATTCGTTCCGGATAGAGATGGTATGTCATCTTCTCTGCACCCTTGATTATACTCATGAAAGAAGGCGCTCTATGAAAAAATTCATGTTTCTTTCTGTACTGCTCCTGTGCTTGTTTCTAAGCGGATGCAGTTCTTCGATAAACAAAGAAAGCGACGTCATTGGCGGCGTGACTGCATCTGATATTGTCTCTGATTTATACAACCAGCTTGATTTGGTGCTCACCGAAAAAGATGCGCATACCTTAACGGGCAGCGTTTCTTCCAAAGACGGTCAACTGCGTTTTGATGTCACCCTCTTACATGACGACCAATACGACGTGCAGGCCATCACCTATCAGCTTAAAACGCAACATGATACCGTCACTGCCCAGAGTCTTTTAGAAAATGCCTACAATATTTTTGCCTATCAAGCTTCTTCTCCCTTCAGCGGTGTCAACACCGACGAGGCTCAATGTTGGGTGAAAAAGGCCGTGTTAAACACCGCCAAATCCAAACACAGCCACACCTTCGGCAACCTCACCTACACCCTCACCCACGACAGGGGACACAGAATCACGCTGCATATTGCACCGACCAAATCTCATCTTTAAAAAACCCGGTCTCTACATTCCGTTTTTTGACGCCGGCTCGAATCAATCGCCACGACAGGCATAAAAAATCACCTGCACACATCAATGGGTGTGCAGGTGATTTTTTTATGCCTACAATTTGAAAGCAAGCCAAAAGATCAGGCCATCTTTGTTTCTTCAGTGAGCGCCTCTTGCGGCAGAGGGTTGTTCATAATTTCCCGGGCACGCTCATAGGCTTGTTGGAAACGGGCTTTTTGATTGGGGGTATATCCGTCGTCGGCGAGCGCATCTCGCAAGTTGATCACTTCATATTGCACTCGACCGTTTTCATCGGTGAAAAGGTTCACATAGGTGGGCACAAGCTCGGCTTTTTTGACAACCGTCTTCTTCCCTTTCTTTTCAATGTCCAGCTTTACAAAAATGCCGATTTCCGTATCGATGGTGCCCAAATAGGCTTCACGTTGGTTGCTCATAATATTGCCCATAGAATAAATGATCCAGGCCCGACGGCCGTCCACTTCCAGCCATCCGGCCGGTTCTTGCACGTGAGGATGGCTTCCCAAAATGACATCGGCGCCGTTTTTCACCAACATACGGGCGTAAGCCACTTGTTCATCTCCGGGGGTAACGGTGTATTCGGTGCCCCAGTGCGGCCAAGCCACAATGATATCCGCCCCTTGCGCGCGAAGGTGTTTGATGTCTCTTTTTACGTTTTCTTCGGTGAGGGGGCTGATCTTAAAGCGGTCTTCATCGGAAACGCCGTTTTCAAACCCATTGTAGAAAGTGGACCATCCGCAAAGGCCGATTTTTATCCCGTTTTTCTCCACGATGCACGTGCCGCCGTCCGGTGTCATGCGCGTGCCGAAATGGGCAAGCCCGTGGCTGTCCATCTCTGCAATGGTCCGTACCAGACCGTCCAAACCGGCATCCAAACTATGATTGTTGGCCGTGGCCACAGCATCGAAGCCGGTATTCTTCAAATAAGGAATCAGTCCTTGCGGCGCATTGAAAACAGGATAACCGTTGGGCGGCCGTGTGGCATCGCTGGGGGCTTCAAAGTTTGCCAGGCGCACATCGGCTTTATCCAGTTCCGGCTGTACTTTGGCGAAAAACGTATCGAAAGTATAGGTCCCGTCCCCTTTGGCGTTTTGCTCGTACACCGGCGGATGCATCACCAAATCGCCCATGGCCAATATTTGTACATTTTTGGCGCCGTCCGCCCCTTCAGTGCCGACTTCCGAAGACGTGATTGTCTCTTTAACCTCGGTCATATGGGAGGAAGAATCGGCTATCAACATGAGTGCGGCTGCCACCGAAAAAGACACCAACAACAATACAGAGAAAAAGATCGCCAAAAATATTTTTTTCATCGTCATCTCCTCTTTACATTCTTGCCTCGTCTACTCCAGCCATCTTTATAAACGTTAACGAAATCCGCTGTTCCGAAAAACTGGATAAAGCCCCCGCCTCAAGGCAAACATACGATAAGCCTAGGCTTTACCCCAGAGCTCTTCCGCAATGCCTTTTAGAAAACGTAATTTTTTCCACTGTTCTTCGTAATCCAGGGTGTTGCCCTCTTCTGTAGAAGCAAAACCGCATTGAGGGCTGAGGCAAATTTGGTC
>JAEZVS010000042.1 GCA_023443145.1 Bacillota bacterium
ACCGTAACCTCTGCCTCCACCAAACCGCCCCCCTGTATATTACACGCATGGCCTATAAAAAGGAGGGCCAAAGCCAGAGAACAGAGCATGCGCGCAAACCAGCCTGACCGATGCGCTTTGTAACTCATTATAGCCAACATCACGGCACAAAAAGCCAAAAGAACCGTCAAAGCAAAAATGACCAGGGCCAGATAGCCGGCACGCGGTTGAGCGTATTGATTGAAATACGGCGCCCCCTGATAGCATATGCGAAAATATATTTCCAAAGCAGCGGTGGCCGCCAGCAATAAGCCGGCAAACGCCGCCCAGGTTTTCTCGTTCAATTGGCGCGTCCGCATGAATCGGTCACCTCCTCTCTATCGCAGAAATTGTTTTCCGCTTTATCTGCCAGGAAGCGCACAAACCGATCGGTCATCTTAGCGGTAAATCCCCACAAATTATAGCCGCCCGAAGGAATATCGTAAAAGCCCACCAAGTGCTTGCGCCGGCTCCAACGATAATTTTTCCCGCCGGGCAGCCGCTCAACAGGAAAATTTCCGTTATAGCTCGTTTCAAAGGGTGCGTCGTAATACACCGGAGGATGGGCCGCCAACCAGGCCAGCGAAAGCGTAAACACTTCCGCCACCTCATCAGGGTTTCGCACCAGATCCGACACCTTTTTTTTGATGTGGCCCACAAAACAGTAAATGATGGTGGTATCGCTCACCACAAAATCCAATTCGCCCAATACCTCAATATCTCTCGGTGAAAGACCGAGTTCTTCGCAAGTCTCACGAATGGCGGCATCTGATGGGCACTCGCCTGCTTCAATGCGGCCGCCGGGAAAAGCTGTTTCACCCGGTTGAGAAATACCCTGAGCGCGCACTTCGTAAAGAATCTGCAAACAACCGTCTTCGATCACCAGCGGCAATAAAACCGCATATTGCTTTTGATCGCCCAAGGGCCTGGGCTCGTGCGCCGCCAAGGCTCGGGCCAAATGATTTACAAACGGACTCACACAGTCACCCCCCGTTTATATCATAGCACGAAGTCCATAGAACGCCAAATGACAAGACCTAATCTTTACAAAAATCGATTATTTTTCGTTAAAAAAGAAAATAGCCTCTGTGGAGGGCAGAGGCTATTTCAGCAATGTTGGATCAGCCAACACTTGGAGGTGAGAAGGTCGACAACCTTCTAAAAGAGGAGTATAGAGGTGTTGAAATTAGGCATCCCTAATTTCTGATACAAGAATACCAAGATCGTCAACGGTTGTCAATAGGTAATTTGGATTTTTTTCTTTTTTTTTTCGTTTTTTTTACGGTTCCTAAGCAGGGCACCTCCGGCCTGTTTTTTGAGACAGCAACAGGTTTAAAGGCATGCCGGACGAGAGAGCATAGAAAAACCCGATCACTGCAACGGCAGTCATCGGGCACACGCGCGAGACAAACAGGCGATTGTCTCCATTAGGGTTGATTTGTCGTAATAGACCGCTTCCAGGAAAAGACCCATGGCGGGTGCTGTGGTACCGGCATGAATGCGGTTTTGGCTGTCCAAAGCGGATGTCATCATGTGAACCGGTTTGCGTCCGGCGGCGCCGTCTAAAGCCGTGCCGACGATGTTGCGCACCATTTTGCGCAAAAAACCGTCTCCGACAAAGTGAAAATAAAGCCAGTCTCCTTTTTCTTCCAGCCGGGCAATATATAGGGTACGGATGTCGGTTTCTGTGGTAGCGCCCCGTCCGCAAAAGCCGCCAAAATGATGCCGCCCTTCCAACGGCCGGAGCATCTCTCTCAAAACGCCTCGATCTAAAGGCTGCGGTTCAAAGGTGACGTAACGATGCCCGATGGCCGGTCGAGGTTTGCCGTTGAATACGTGGTAGCAATAATATTTCCCCAATGCCGACTTCCGTGCATGAAAGCCGTCGTCCACCAGTGCCGCTTCACGCACCGACAAATCGCTCGGCAGCTGACGGCCGAGGGCATAACATAAGCGTTCAGGAGAAATATTACGGGCGGTATCAAAGTGAACCACCTGAGCGCGGGCATGTACGCCTGCATCGGTGCGTCCGGCGCCATGTACAACCACCGTTTCATTTAGAATCATGCCGACGGTTTTTTCCAGCACACCCTGCACGGTGCGGATGGCCGGGCTTTCTTGACGCTGAAAGCCGGAAAAATCGGCCCCATCATATTCCAGCGTCAGTTTAAAGCGCCGGCTCATGGCCACACCAAGAAACGGGTCAACACTGCAATCACCAAAAGAAGCACCGCAATCAGTAAGGTGATGGCATCCAACAATTCAAAACGCAGCTCACGCAGACGGGTGCGCCCTTCACTGCCGTGATAGCAGCGTGCTTCCATGGCCAAAGCCAGCTCATCGGCACGCTTAATGGCCGACAGAAAAAGGGGCACCAAAATCGGTAAGAGGGCCCGTGCCCGTTTCACCAGTCCGCCGGTTTCAAAGTCGGCGCCACGAGCGGTTTGGGCCTTCATAATTTTATCGGTTTCTTCCATGAGGGTGGGAATAAAACGCAGCGAGATGGTCATCATCATGGCCAATTCGTGCGCCGGCACACCAATTTTGGTAAACGGGCGCAACAGGCTTTCAATGGCGTCGGTCAGGGATACCGGCGTGGTGGTGAGGGTCAACACGCTGGTGATGAGCACCAACAGCACCAATCGTGTACACATGATGCCTGCCAGACGGATGCCTTCTGCTGAAATATGCAAAAACCGCCACTGCCAAAGATAATCTCCGGGCGTTAAAAATATTTGCATGATCGCTGTAAAAACCACAATAAAAAGCAGGGGTTTCAGACCTTTGAGGTAAAAGCGCAAAGGCACCTGAGACAACACAATAATCCCGGCGGCGGTCACAAAAATGATGCCGAAGCCCACACTGTTGTTCACGATAAAAAGCGATACCATAAAAAATAAAATGCCGATGATTTTAGAGCGCGGATCCATCCGATGTAAAATAGAATGGCCTTCGATGTATTGTCCAATAGTGATGTCGGTCATCATGCGCCTTCACCTCCTCGCCGAGCCAATGCGGATAAAATCGTTTCCCGTGCCTCTTTTATTGTGATGGCGCGGGTATCCACCGGCAAGCCGGCGGCCTGTAATCGTCTGAGCAGCTGACTCACCTGAGGCACACCCAGGCCCATGGCTTCCAATTCATCGGCATGGGTGAATACTTCTGTCGGCGTTCCGTCAAAGGCCACTTCTCCTTGATTCATAACAATCAAACGCTCGGCAAACTGAGCCACGTCGTCCATGGAATGGCTCACCAACACAATGCCCATGTGTGCTTCTCGGTGTAGGCGCGCCACATTGGCCAACACTCGGTCACGCCCCAAGGGATCAAGACCTGCGGTGGGTTCATCCAAAATAAGATACTTGGGGCGCATGGCCAACACACCGGCCAGCGCCACCCGCCGCTTTTGGCCTCCGGAAAGTTCAAAAGGCGATTTTTCGCGCCAAAGGTCGTAGTCCAAATCCACCAAAGCCATGGCGTCGCGCACGCAGGCTGTTAAATCGTCACCGGTAAGGCCTTGATTTTTCGGTCCGAAGGCAATGTCTTTTTCTACTGTCTCTTCAAACAGCTGATGCTCGGGGTATTGAAAAACCAATCCCACCTGATGTCGTTTGGCTTTCGCCTCTTTTGCAACGTCGGTGGTGGCGACGCCGTCAATAAAGACGGTGCCTTCAGTGGGTTTCAAAAGCCCGGCGGCCAATTGCACCAACGTTGATTTGCCGCTGCCGGTATGGCCCACCAAGGCAACGAAACTTTTCTCATGCAGCGTCAGATTCACATTTTTCAGGGCGGTATGCTGATTCAAGCCGGCCAAACCATAGACATGGCGCACTTGTTTAAATTCTATGGACATAGGCAATCCACCATTTCATCAATCGTTAAAATATGCTGCGGGATGTCCGGATAGACGGCATGGAGCGCTTGCGCCAATTCCGTCACCACCGGCACATCTAAATGCAGGGACTTCAGTACATCCACCTGACTGAAAATATCTCGAGGCGTACCGGACATCACCACACGGCCGGCGCTCATCACCACCACACGATCGGCCAGCACCGCCTCTTCCATAAAGTGGGTGATGTTGACGACCGCAATTTTTTCTTCTTTGCACAGACGAAGCATGGTCGCCACCACTTCTGCCCGTCCTCGCGGATCGAGCATGGCTGTCGGTTCATCAAAGACAATGTAGTTCGGCCGCATGGCCAATACGCCGGCAATGGCTACCCGCTGTTTTTGACCGCCGGAAAGGTGATGAGGCGATGCATCTTTAAAATCCAGCATGCGCACAATGGTGAGGGCTTCTTCCAGGCGCTCGCGAATAAGGGCACGAGATAAATTTAGGTTTTCCGGACCAAAAGCCACGTCTTCCAGCACGGTGGTGGCCACCAGTTGATTGTCGGGGTTTTGGAAAACCATGCCCACCTTTTGACGAATGGACAACGTCACTTCTTCATCTGTGGTATCCATCCCATCCACACACACGCTCCCGCTTGTCGGCAGCAAAAGCGCGTTCATATGCTTGGCTAAGGTCGACTTGCCGCAGCCGTTGCGGCCTAAGATGGCCACATGCTCACCCGGAGCAACAGACAGGGTAACGCCGTCAAGAGCCGGCGGCATATCCTCTGGCGTATTGGGAAAAATATGGGTTAGTGCATTGACCTCAATCATGTAACCTCCATCTTATAAGCTCACCAACGTCAGGACTGACGCTTACAATATCTGTATTCTACCATAAGCTGCTGCCAAGCGTCCACGCGTTTAGGCTTCTAATAAACAAAGGCAAAAAAATCGGCCTGGTTCCCCAGACCGATTCATTTATACCAGTTCCAAAATAGCCATTGGTGCGGCATCGCCGCGGCGATAACCTGTTTTCAACACACGGGTATAGCCGCCATTGCGATCCTGGTATTTAGGCGCGATTTCTTTAAAAAGTTTATGGGCCACATCTTCATCGGTGAGATAAGCCACAGCTTTCCGATACGAAGCCAAATCGCCTTTTTTACCCAAGGTGATCATTTTATCGACGGTACGGCGCACTTCTTTTGCTTTCACCAGCGTGGTTTCAACTTTGCCGTGCTCCAGCACGGAAGTGGTCATATTGCGAAGCAGCGCACGACGGTGGCTGCTGTCTGAGCCGATTTTTCTACGATTCATTGCCGAACCTCCTTTTATTCGTCATTGGTTTTGAGAGAGAGGCTCAAAGCCCCCATCTTCTCTTGAACTTCTTCCAGAGACTTCTTACCGAGGTTGCGCACTTTCATCATATCATCCTTGGTCTTTTGGGTGAGCTCCAGAACAGTGTTGATGCCGGCTCTTTTCAGGCAGTTGTAGCTCCGCACCGAGAGATCCAGCTCCTCGATGGTCATACCGAGGACTTTATCTTTTTCTTCTTCTTCTTCTTTTTCAATCATGATGGCAGTGTCTTCCATGCCTTCTTTCAGGCGAATGAACGGTTCCAAATGATCGGTTAAAATACGTGCCGCCCAAGAAAGTGCTTCTTTCGGAGACAAATTGCCATTGGTGTGAATTTCTAAAGAGAGTTTGTCTTTCTCTGTGTCTTGGCCCACACGGGTATCTTCCACAAAGAAATTTACTTTATGCACCGGTGTATAGATGGAATCGATGGGGATGGTGCCGATGGGCAAATCTTCGGCTTTGCTTTTGTTCTTATCTGCAGACACATAGCCGTTGCCGGTTTCGACAATCATCTCGATATACAGCCTGCTGTTTTCATCCATGGTGGCAATGTGCAAATCGCGGTTGATGATTTCCACACTGTCGGTGGTCAAAATATCGGCTGCTGTTACTTCCCCTGCCTCGGTGGCATTGATGATGATGGTTTGGGGTTCACTGCTTTCACATTTTAACGCCAACTGTTTGATGTTCAAAATGATTTCAGCAACGTCTTCCTTCACACCGGGCACCGTCGAGAACTCATGCAGCACTCCGTCGATTTTGACAGAGGTCACCGCCGCGCCGGGTATGGATGAGAGCAGAATGCGTCGGAGAGCATTGCCCAGGGTCATACCAAAACCACGTTCCAGAGGCTCAATAACGAACAAATTGGCATGTTCCGGCATTGATTCCTCTGTGCGTTCTTCGATTGCAAACTTTTCAAACTCTATCATGTCATGACCTCCAGTGCAAAGCGCTTACGTCAGCACTTACTTGCTGTACAACTCGACGATCATCTGCTCATTAACGGGCAGGTCGAGTTCTTCACGGTTCGGTTCGCCAACCATTTTTACACTGCGGCCGGCCACATCCAATTCCATCCATGAAGGCGGCGCCATGACGCCCAAATTTTCAAGATGGGCTTTAAAGTGCGGTGACTGTGCGCTTTTTTCGCGAAGGGCAATAACATCTCCGTCGGAAATTTGCATGGATGGAATGTTGGCTTTTTTTCCGTTCAGCGTGAAGTGATTGTGCACCACCATCTGGCGCGCTTCACGGCGGGTTTTCGCAAAGCCTGCACGGAACACCACATTATCAAAGCGTTTTTCCAACAATACGATGAGGTTTTCACCCGTCTGGCCGCTCATACGATTGGCTTTGTCATAGTAATTGCGGAAGGGTTTTTCCATCACGCCATAGATAAATTTCGCTTTTTGTTTTTCTTGCAGCTGCATGCCGTACTCGCTCAGTTTTTTGCGGCCTTTGTTGGGCACGCGGTTGGAGGATTTGCTATAGCCCAAATAGCTTGGCGAAATCCCCAGAGCACGGCAACGTTTAACGATGGGCTCTCTGTTTCTTGCCATGAATTGCCTCCTTACACTCTTCTGCGCTTCGGCGGACGGCAACCATTGTGAGGAATGGGCGTCACGTCTTTAATCATGCTGACTTCAAGACCGGCAGCCTGCAGGGCACGAATGGCCGCTTCACGACCGGAGCCGGGGCCTTTCACCATGCATTCCACTTCTTTAAGACCGTGTTCCATGGCAGCTTTGGCAGCGGTTTCGGCAGCCACTTGCGCAGCAAACGGCGTGCTTTTGCGAGAACCGCGGAAGCCCATACCGCCAGCAGATGCCCAACTGATGGCATTGCCTTGCGTGTCGCTGATGGTCACGATGGTATTGTTAAAAGAGCTTTTGATGTGGGCTACGCCTTTTTCAATATTTTTACGCTCTCTGCGGCGCACACGCGTCGCAGCTTTTCTTGGTTTTGCCAAATTGACTCACCCCTTATTTTTTACGTTTGGCGGCAACGGCTCTCACTTTACCTTTGCGGGTGCGGGCATTGGTTTTTGTTTTCTGGCCACGCACGGGCAGGCCTTTTCTGTGACGAATGCCGCGATAGCATCCGATTTCAGTGAGGCGTTTGATATTTAAGTTTACTTCGCGGCGCAAATCGCCTTCCACAGTAAGCGGTGCGATGGCTTCGCGCAGTTTCATTTCTTCTTCTTCGGTTAAATCGCGCACACGGGTATCCGGATTAATGCCGGTTTGCTGCACGATTTTTTCGGCCGTTGGTCTCCCAATGCCATAGATATAAGTGAGGCCAATGACCACACGCTTATCTCTCGGCAGGTCGACACCTGAAATTCTTGCCATATGTCTCCTCCCAAATTAGCCTTGGACTTGTTTGTGTTTCGGATTATTGCAAATCACCATGATGCGACCTTTGCGCTTGATGATCTTACATTTTTCGCACATCGGTTTAACAGATGCTCTGACTTTCATATAAGAACCTCCTTTAGAGTTTCTCTATTTGAAACGGTAGGTGATCCGCCCCCGAGACAGGTCATAGGGAGATAGCTCCACTGTGACGCGATCTCCAGGGAGGATTTTTATAAAGTTCATGCGGATTTTTCCGCTAATATGTGCCAACACCGTATGACCATTTTCAAGTTCTACCTTGAACATGGCGTTTGGCAAAGATTCAAGGACGGTGCCTTGCACCTCGATGACATCTTTACTCATGGACTGCCTCCTTTATCCATTAAAGCGCCGTTAAAATGACCGGTTCATTTTCTGTAATGACAAACGTATTTTCATGATGACCGGCAAGCTTTCTATCGTTGGTAACGGTGGTCCAGTTATCGGATAAAACCGTCACTTCCCACGTGCCTTGTGTAATCATCGGTTCCACAGCAAAAACCATTCCCGGTTTCAGCCGCACGCCGTGGCCCGGTTTGCCATAATTGGGAATTTGGGGTGCTTCGTGCATGGCGCGTCCGATGCCATGCCCGCAAAAATCACGCACCACTCCAAATCCAAACGATTCGGCATAGACTTGAACAGCGTGAGATATATCGGAAAGTCGATTCCCCACCACCGCCTGTTCAAGGCCTTTATAAAAACTCTCACGGGTGACATCAATGAGCGTTTGCGCTTCAGCGGAAATCTTACCGCACGGAAGCGTTCTGGCCGCATCGCCGTGATAGCCGCCAATAAAGGCGCCTACATCTACGCTGATGATGTCTCCTTCGTTGACGACGACATCCGGTGACGGAATACCGTGAACCACCACTTCATTGATGGACGCACAAATGGATCCGGGAAAGCCGCCATATCCTTTAAAAGACGGCACAGCCCCTCTGTCGCGAATATATTTTTCCGCGATTTCGTCAAGCTCCATGGTACTCATGCCCGGGCGCAACGATTCTTCTAAAAGAACGAGCACCTCGGCCACAATACGCCCGGCCTCTCGCATAAGCGCAATTTCTTGTGCACTTTTGATAGAAATCATTTGCGATCTCCGAGGGCTTCAACGATTGCGCGCGTCACATCATGAACCGGCTGGTCGCCGTCGATGTCTAAGAGCACGCCCGCCTCCTTATAATAGGCAATGAGAGGCGCAGTTTGTTTGTGATAGACGCTCAGGCGATTTTTGGCCGTTTCTTCGGTGTCGTCTTTGCGTTGGTAGAGTTCGCCCCGGTCTTTGTCGCACACGCCTTCTGTTTGAGGCGGATTAAAGACCATATGATAGGTGGCGCCGCAAGATTTACAAATACGGCGGCCTGTCAGGCGGCTAATAAGTTTCTCGTCGGCCACTTCAATGTTTAAGGCCGCATCGAGGGATGCCCCCATATCTTTTAAAATATTGGCCAGCGCATCGGCTTGTTCAACTGTGCGCGGAAAACCGTCTAATAAAAAGCCTTGGGCGCAGTCTTGTTCTTGAAGTCGTTCTCTCACAATGCCAATGGTGACCTCATCGGGCACCAGTTCACCGGCCTCCATATAACGCTTGGCTTCCAAACCCAGCGCTGTGCCGTCTTGTTGGGCTTTCCGGAACATATCGCCTGTGGAGATATGCGGAATGTGATACGTCTCAACCAAATGCTCGGCCTGGGTGCCTTTTCCGGCGCCGGGAGGTCCCATGAGTAAAAGATGCATGATTATCCCTCCAGATTACTTCATAAAGCCCTGGTAATTGCGCATAAGCAAGCCCGATTCGATTTGCTTCATGGTATCCAGAGCCACACCAACCACGATGAGCAACGATGTGCCGCCGAAATAGATTTGCAAGCCGGTGGCTGCACTCACTATGCTCGGAAGCACGGCGATGATGGCCAAATAGATGGCACCAAAGAAGGTGATGCGCATCATCACGCGGGTGATGTATTCAGATGTCGGTCTGCCTGGTCTGAGGCCAGGGATAAAGCCCCCGTTGCGGCGAAGATTATCGGCCACATCGATGGGATTAAAGGTGATGGATGAATAGAAGTAGGTAAAGAAGATGATCAGTAGTGCATAGAAAATGTTATAAGCAAAGCTCGACGGCGAGAAATACTGGCTGAGCCAGAGCCCCACCACGCTTTGTGGAAAGAATTGCGCAATAGTAGCCGGAATCATCATGATACTCATCCCGAAGATAACGGGAATAACCCCGGCAGAGTTCACTTTAATGGGAATATGCGTAGACTGTCCCCCATAAACTTTGCGGCCAATGACGCGCTTGGCGTATTGCACCGGCACGCGGCGTTCACCCTGATGCACCAGCACAATACCCATGATGATGAGAAGTGCCACTGCCAGGAACAAAATCACCAACAAAATTTTAATGGGGCCGCCTTTGGCATATTGGGCCAAAGTAACGATACCATGCGGCAAGCGAGAAGCAATCCCTGCAAAAATGATTAAGGAAATCCCATTGCCAATGCCTTTTTCCGTAATTAATTCACCAATCCACATCAAGCAAGCCGTGCCTGCCGTCAAGGTGATGACGATCACGAACATGGATAATGGATCATGGACGGAAATGGCCGTACGCAACAGCCCGAAAGTGAGGCCGATGGCCTGCACAAAGGCAAGCACAACGGTTAAATAACGCGTCCACTCCACCATTTTTTTACGGTCATCTTTGGCCATCGCTTCAATTCGCGGGCTGATCACCGTCATCAACTGCATGATGATGGATGCGTTGATGTAGGGAGTGATACTCATTGCAAAAATGGAAAAGTTACGAAAAGCCCCGCCTGAAAACAGGTCGAAAAATCCCAGAAACTGAGTTTGTTGAATAAACTGTGCAATCACGCTTCTGTCGATGCCGGGGACAGGAATATGACTGCCGATACGGAAAACAAGAAACATCATCAACGTAAAGAGGATTTTCTTTCTCATTTCCGGAGTTTTTAAGGCATCACGTAAGGTGTCCAACATTATTCGATCACCTCAGCAGTTCCACCTTGAGCCTCGATGGCTGCTTTAGCGGCCGCACTGAAAGCGTGCGCCTTCACTGTAAGGGCACGATCCACTTCGCCATTGGCCAGGACCTTTACACCACCGTTTTTCATCTGTTTCACCACACCGCATTCCAAAAGGGTTTCCGGGGTGACCACAGACCCTGCTTCAAAGCGGTTTAAGGTGGAAAGATGAACGATGGAATATGTCACTTTAAACGGCATATTTGAAAATCCGCGTTTGGGCAGACGGCGCTGTAACGGGGTTTGTCCCCCTTCAAAGGACGGACCTTTGCCGCCGCCGGAGCGGGCTTTTTGACCTTTATGACCTTTGCCGGCGGTTTTACCCAAGCCGGAGCCGATGCCGCGACCTTTTCTTTTCAGGCTTTGGCGGCTTCCTTCGGCAGGTTTCAGTTCATGAAGTTTCACTATTGTTCACCTCCGGGCTTAGGAATTGATTTCTTCAACTGTCAGCAAATGGCTCACTTTACGAACCATGCCCCGCACGCTGTCGCAATCCGGGCGGACAACGCTGCGGTTGGTTTTGGTAAGGCCCAAAGCCTTCACCACTTTTCTCTGAGCTTCGCTAGAGCCAATGACACTCTTGCTCAGGGTAATTTTGAGATCTGCCATAATAGCCTCCTAGCTCCAAATCTCTTCCACACGTTTGCCGCGCAGGCGAGCCACTTCGTCAATATTTTTCATTGAGGTGAGACCCTGAATGGTGGCGCGCACAATGTTAATTTGATTGTCACTGCGCAGAGATTTGGTCAAGATGTTTTTAATGCCGGCCAATTCAGCCACTGCACGCACAGCGCCGCCAGCGATAACCCCGGTCCCTTCAGAGGCAGGTTTAAGCATGACACGGGCTGCACCATATCGACCGACGACACCATGAGGAACCGTATCCCCTTTAACAATCGGGATGACAACAAGGTTTTTCTTGGCGTCTTCCACGCCTTTACGAATGGCTTCGGGCACTTCGTTGGCTTTGCCCATGCCCACACCCACAATGCCGGCGCCATTACCAACGACGACGAGGGCGCTGAAACTGAAACGACGACCACCTTTAACCACTTTTGCCACGCGGTTGATGGTCACCACGCGTTCTTCAAGTTCCAATTCACTTGGATTAATTAATTTATTACTCACGCTTTTCCCTCCTTCGTCTTAGAAGTCAAGGCCACCTTCGCGGGCGCCTTCAGCCAGTGCTTTGATGCGGCCGTGATAGATGTTGCCGCCGCGGTCAAAGACCACCTGACGAATGTCTTTTTCCAGTGCGCGCTTGGCCACCGCTTCACCCACTTGACGGGCCGCTTCGGTTTTGGTACCGCCGGTTTCCGTATCTAAGGTGGAAGCGGACACCAGGGTTTGGCCCACAGTGTCATCGATCACCTGTGCATAGATGTGTCGCGCGCTGCGAAAAACAGCCAGGCGGGGACGACTTTCAGTGCCTTTTAAATAGTGACGCATTCTTTTGTGTTTTTTCACACGAATCGCCTTACGATCGTAATTTTTCTTCAAAACGGCTCACTCCTTTCCCGCCTTACTTGCTGCCGGCCTTACCGGCTTTCAGTTTGATCTGTTCCGTCTCGTAACGAATGCCTTTGCCTTTATAAGGTTCCGGCGGACGCACAGCACGAATGTCAGCGGCCATATTGCCCACCAATTCTTTGCTGCAGCCGGAGACCACAATTTTAGTGGCTTCCGGTGCTTCAACCGTTACGCCTTCCGGCGGTGTCATCACCACAGGATGCGAATAGCCCACACTTAAAGTCAGTTTGTTGCCATCCACCAGTGCACGATAACCAACCCCTTTAAGGATCAAGGTTTTTTGATAACCTTGTGTGACACCGATGACCATATTTGCCACCAGGGTGCGTGTCAAACCCCAAAGCGGTGCACATTCCTTTTCGCGACCTTCCGGGCAACGGACAACCACTTGACCATCTTCCATGGTGATCACCATATCTTGGGGCAAAGCCTTGGTCAGTTCACCTTTGGGACCTTTCACACTAACCACATTATTTTCACCAATATCTACGGTGGCGCCGTCGGGAATGGCGATTGGCAATTTACCTATACGACTCATAATATTCCCTCCCTACCACACATAGCAGAGCACTTCGCCGCCAAGACCAAGTTTGCGGGCCTCACGGTCGGTGACGATGCCGTTGGATGTGGAAATCACTGCCACGCCCAAGCCGCCAAGTACTCTAGGCACATTGTCTTTTTTGCAATACACTTTCAGACCCGGCTTAGAAATGCGCTTCAAACCGGAGATAACGCGCTCACGTTCCGGACCATATTTTAAAGAGATGAGAATGGTTTTATGCACCTCATCTTCTTCTTTTACTTCAAAATTTTTGATAAAGCCTTCTTCCAAAAGAATTTCCGCAAGGGCAATTTTCACCTTGGAAGCGGGAATCTCAACTTTGTCATGCATTTGCATGTTGGCGTTGCGAATTCGGGTTAAGAAATCCGCAATCGGATCTGTCATTACCATAAATTTATGACCTCCTTCCAGGGTGCTGGTTACCAGCTGGACTTCGTGACGCCCGGCAGTTCACCTTTGCTGGCCAATTCACGGAAGCAAACCCGGCAGAGGCCGAACTTGCGCATATAACCGTGCGGACGGCCGCAAACCTTGCAGCGATTGTGTTCACGTACTTTATATTTCGGCGCTTTGCGCACGATCTTTGATGTTTTTGCCATTATTTTCCTCCCGATTAACCTGCGAAGGGCATGCCGAGATGACGCAGAAGGGCTTTACCTTCTTCATCGGTTTTGGCCGTAGTGGTAAAGGCGATTTGCATGCCTCTTAGTTTATCTATTTTGTCATAATCAATTTCGGGGAAGATGAGCTGTTCTTTGAGACCCAGCGAATAATTGCCGCGTCCGTCAAAGCTCTTAGGAGAAACACCGCGAAAGTCGCGTACACGCGGCAGTGCCACGTTAAAGAGTCGATCGATGAATTCATACATACGGTCGCCTCTGAGCGTCACTTTCACACCAATGGGCATGCCTTCGCGAAGTTTAAAGGCAGCAATTGATTTCTTGGCACGGGTGACCACCGGCTTCTGACCAGTGATGGTGGTGATATCTTGAAGGGCGGCATCCAATGCTTTTGGGTTCTGAATGGCTTCTCCCAACCCGATGTTAACGATGACTTTATCCAGCTTAGGAATGGCCATGACGTTGTCATAGTTGAATTCCTTCTGCAACGCCGGAATGATTTCGCTCTGATATTTATCTTTTAATCTTGCCATGAAGGTGCCTCCTCTCTATTAAAATTCTTCTCCGCTTGTACGAAGAACACGGATTTTTGTGCCGTCTTCATCAATTTTAAAGCCCAAGCGGGAGCCTTTTTTATTTTTGGCATCATAGGCCATCACAGTGGAGATATGAACGGGCATTTCTTTATCGATGATGCCCCCCTGCGGGTTGGCCTGCGACGGTTTGGTGTGGCGTTTGGCCACAGCAACCCCTTCTACGATGACGCGTTCTTTATCTGGGATGACTTTCAGGATTTTACCGGTTTTACCTTTATCTTTACCAGAGATGACAATCACTTCGTCACCTTTTCTTAGTCTGATTTTACCCAATTCTATTCACCTCCAGATTAAAGCACTTCCGGAGCGAGAGAAACAATCTTCATGAAATCACTGTCGCGAAGCTCTCTCGCCACCGGCCCGAAAATACGGGTGCCACGCGGACTTTTATCGTCTTTGATCACCACTGCAGCGTTTTCGCTGAAGCGAATATAAGAACCGTCGGCGCGTTTGACCGGACGTTTGGTGCGCACCACAACGGCTTTCACCACATCGCCCTTCTTGACCACGCCACCGGGTGTTGCTTCTTTAACAGAGCACACGATGATGTCCCCAACGGTTGCATAACGGCGCTTGGTGCCGCCCAGCACGCGAATGCAAAGCAGCTCTTTCGCGCCGGTATTATCGCCAACCTTGAGTCTGGTTTCTTGCTGAATCATCTGATTTCCTCCTCAAGATAGAATTATACAATATCGGCGCGTTCAATAATTTTTTCAAGACGCCATCTTTTGGTTTTAGACAGCGGACGGGTTTCCATAATTCTCACGCGATCGCCAACACGAGCTTCATTGTTTTCGTCGTGCACTTTATAGTGTTTGGTATGCTTGGCGATTTTTCCATACAGAGGATGGGGAGAATGGCTGTCCACAGCTACGACAATGGTTTTGTCCATTTTATCTTTAGAGACGGTGCCGTAGCGCACTTTTCTTAAATTGCGTTCTGCCACTTGTTTGCCTCCTATCAGTCAAGATCGCCGGCAATTTCGCGTTCACGAAT
>JAEZVS010000087.1 GCA_023443145.1 Bacillota bacterium
TTCCTCTATTTGTAACATCATTTCGTAGAATACGAAAAAAAATGGCGCCACGTATTTGGAAATCATTGCAAGAATATGCATATCTGTTTTACGGTTTGATATATATACATATAATGGCAGAATTCCTGTCAAAAAGCTCAGACCAACGTGATTATTTTACTTTTATATGCTATTCCCTGGTGTTTTTCATTTATGCAATGCTTCGCGCAAAAAAACACTTGCGCATTATAGATGCGACACTGTATCGCAAACTTGTAAAAAAAGGAGGCCAATCCATTGACATATAAACCGTATATTAAGCCTTTTTTATTGGCAATATTGCTTTTAGGCGCTGTCCACCTGTGCTCACCAATATCGGCCGCGCCTGAAGCCATTCCCCAGGGAGATTTCAGCAAGCCGGTTGATCCTGCTAAGGGAAAGGGGCCTCTAAAAGATGGCAATTATGATGGAAGTGCAGAAGGATACAATGGCATGATGAACATGAAGGTGACGGTTCAATCCGGCTGGATATCCGGCTTGTCCATCACAGGCACCAATGACGATAAAGAATATTTGGACAAAGCGAAAGATCAAGTACTCAATGACGTATTAGAAAAGCAAAATACAGCTGAAGTAGAAGCTGTCAGTGGCGCCACATTTAGTTCTTACGGCATGCTGGATGCCATTGATGATGCATTGATGAAAGCCGGGAGGTAAAGAATTTGATTAAAAGCAGACGTATGACCGCCATATTATTACTTTTAGTTATGACCTTTACAGCCACAACCGGATATGCCTATGGCACCACGCAAGACAATAATACGCAGCGACATAGCCGTATGCGACCCTCTGCAGCTGGAGAGGAACGGGCTTCAGGAGACAAACAAAAAAAGTCTGCAGCCCTTCATCAACTTCAAGATTCGAAGGATTATAAGGACGGTGAGTACACCGGCACCGCCGAAGGTTATGGCGGCCCGCTCACTGTAAAAGTTGTTATAAAAGATGGCAAAATAAAAGATATATCTGTTGTATCTCATAATGAAACACCGGGATATTATGAAAATGGTCTTAAAGTAATAGAAAAAGTATTATCTGCCGGAAATTTAAATGTAGATACCATCTCTGGTGCTACAGTTACAAGCCAGGCTATTTTGGAAGCAACCGCCGATGCTTTAAGCAAAGCATCCAATAAAAAAATTGAGAAACCGTCCGTAAAATCCAAATCCAACCCATCAACGACAACAGGTGCGAATAGAGCCTCTTCCGCTCCCTCAGTCCGTACTCAAAGTACAAATTTAGCTGGAAAAACTTTAAATGATGGCGTATATCAAGGATCTGCTCAAGGTTTTGCATCCATGCTGTCTGTAGAAGTGACTGTTCGTGACGGAAAAATCATTGATGTTCGATATGTTGACGGAAACGATGATGAGCCTTATATCAGCAATGCTATGGCACTTCTGCCCTTGATTGTTGAAAATCAGGGCACGCACGGAGTGGATGCCGTATCTGGAGCCACCTATTCATCGAATGGGCTTTTAAATGCTGCCAATGATGCCATTGCCAAAGCCATTTCACCCTCTGGAAATCTTATTCCAGTTGTTCCGGAAAAACCGACATCAACAAAAATGCCCGTTCCAAATAAAGGGGATAAAGAAAACAATGAAAAGATTGATGAAGGCACCGGAAAATTGAAGGACGGAACCTGGAGCGGCAGTGCACAAGGCTATAAAAGTGAGATAAAAGTATCCTTGACCATTAAAGATGAAAAAATCATTGATGCAAAGTTGGATGGTCATGGAGACGACAAGCCTTATATGGATCAAGCCAAAGTCCTTTTAAGCCGCCTTGTAGAAAAACAAAGCGCTGAATTGGATGCCGTAACAGGTGCAACCTATTCCTCCAACGGAATTTTAAATGCTGCCAGAAAAGCTTTAAAAGCCGCTAGAGGCGAAAAAGAAGCGGCCCCTTCCGGTGAAGCCGCAGAAAAAATCAAGGCGCTTGAAGCTCAGTTAAAACGCCAGGAAGATGAAATCGCTCGCTTAAAAGCACAGGAAGAAGATGTGGAAGACGACGATGATTCCGAAAAAATGAAAGACGGGCTATATAAAGGTAAAGCACGCGGGTATAATGGTCCGTTGGAAGTCATAATAGAAGTTGAAAATGGTGTCATCATCTCTGCACAGCTTGGCGAACATACCGATGATGCAGGATATATCGAAAATGCCGCCTCTATTTTAAATCAAATCGTCGATAAAAACGGTGTCAAAGGAATCGATGTGGTCAGCGGTGCCACTTATTCGTCTAAAGGTATCCTTAAAGCCGCGCGTAAGGCTATCGAAAAAGCGAAAGATGGAAACGAGTCTGAAGACGACGACGAAAACGAAGTGGTTCCAATTCAACCAGCCCCACCTGCTTCTGAATTGCTGACAAATGAATTACAATTCATGAAAACATATTTAAAAGAAATTATGTACGGGCCGGCCTATTCTAAAGAGGAAGAAAACATTGATGAAGGAGAAATTCAGCTAAAAGATGGTGAATATGTTGGTTTTGGTCGTGGATGGTTTGCCGATATTGAAGGTACAAACATGAGCGAAAAAGACAAACATAATTCACGACAAGGCGGGCCTTATAATCGCATTAAGGCAACTGTTATAATTAAAGATGGTGTCATTGACAAAATTATCTGTGATGAAAATCAAGACGATACCAGAGTTTTTCTTGCAGATGCCATTGACGGAATTTTATCGCAGCTAAATGGGCAAAGTAAAAAATCAACCGATGGGGTTGATGTCGTCAGCGGAGCCACATATTCGAGCCGTGGTATCATTGAGGCAGTCGACATGGCCCTTCTAAAAGCAAGGATTGCCTATGAATACGGCAGTGAAAACCAATCCACCGAAGAAATAGAAAAGTTGAAAGAAGAGAACGAGCGCCTAAAAAAACGCATTGAAGAATTGGAAGGAACAACAGAGGAAGACGCCGAAGCAAGCGATAAAAAATCGGAAGATGGTGAAGATAACAACGATACACCCATCG
>JAEZVS010000111.1 GCA_023443145.1 Bacillota bacterium
GGCATCTTCATTGCTTTTTGATTTCTTTTTAGCGGATATTTCTACATGGGGCGTTTGAATATGTTGATTGTTCAAGTCATGTACAGAATTGACCGGTAATTCGTCTATAAATCGAGAGGGCTCATAATAGGTGGTTTGTCCATAAAGACTGCGCCGTTCCGCATGAATCATGTATAGTTTCTCTTCAGCGCGTGTAATCCCTACATAACATAGTCGGCGCTCTTCTTCTAATTCAAAATCATCGGTCATACTTCGAATATGTGGAAAAATATTTTCATCCATTCCCACCAAAAAAACCACTTTAAATTCTAGACCTTTCGCACTGTGTAAGGTCATTATCGAAACGGTATTTTTGGCGGTATTTTCCTGATCCAGATCGGTATATAAGGCAATGTCTGATAAAAACTCTTGCAGCATCGCAGTTGAAAGCGTGGACTCAGCTTCATGATCCAGTATAATGCCTCGTAATTCTTCAATATTTTCAATTCGCGTTTCGTCTTCCACGTCGTCTGAAGTGTTTAACATTTCCATATATCCGCTTTCATAAATCAAATGGTCAAAGAGAGCGCTCAATCCTTCTGCTTGATAACAGTTCTTTGCATTTTCTATAAGTCCATAAAATCCTAAAAGAGATTCTGCCAGGCTTTTCGATCGAATATAACTTGGTGCTTGATTGAGGGCTGCCACATAAGAAATGTTATTTTTTTCAGCATATTCTTCGATTTTTTGCCAAGTACCCTCTCCTACCCCTCTTTTTGGCACAGCAATTGCTCTTTTAAGAGCGATTCCGTCAAAAGGATTGCTCACAATATTTAAATAAGCCAAAACGTCTTTAATTTCTTTGCGCTGATAAAACTTTATTCCGCCGTATACCTGATAAGGAATTTGGTGGCGTATCATCATTTCTTCGATGCTACGAAACTGTGTGGTTGTGCGGCACAACACAGCCATATCGCGGTGGTCACATCCGGCGCTATATAGATTGGTGATTTGACGCACGACAAAAAAACTTTCATCAGCAGCATCGGACGCTTTGTAATAAGATATGCGCTCACCACCTTTTTTGTTCGTATAAAGCTTTTTTGAAGAGCGTCCCTCGTTGTTTTGAATAATGGCATTAGCAGCATCTAAAATATGAGAAGTAGATCGATAATTCTCTTCCAGTTTAACCGCATGTACGTGGGGATATTGTTTTTCGAAATCTAAAATATGGCGAATGTCTGCACCGCGCCATCCATATATTGATTGATCGTCATCACCCACCACACAAATATTTTGATGGCTGGAAGCTAATAGTCGTATCAATTCGTTCTGGGCAAAGTTGGTGTCTTGATACTCATCAACGTGGATGTATTGAAACCGTTCTTGATACTTCTTTAAAATCTCCGGATTCTCTCTAAACAAAAAAACTGTTTCTGCAATAATGTCGTCAAAATCCATAGCGTTGTTATCGCGTAAAATTTTTTGATATATTTGATAGGCTCTCATATAGAGTGCTTCTTGCTCATCATGCGCATCTTCTAAAGACAGATTTTCCGGTTTCACTAAGGCGTTTTTATAATGAGAGACAGCTGTGAGATAGTGGCGTACTTTTTGATCTTTGCCTAGAGTGACTTTCAACTCACGCAAAGCACGCTTCATCACCGTCTGTTGATCACCATCATCATAAATAACAAAATTATTTTCGTAAGACTTTAGTGCGTTTGATTCCATTCGCAATATTAGCAAGCAACTTGAGTGAAAGGTTTTAGCCCACAAATGTTCTGCTTGAAACCCGATGAGCGCTTCTATGCGTTCTTTCATTTCACGAGCCGCTTTATTGGTAAACGTGATTGCCAAAATATGATGGGGTGCAATGCCACATACATTGACCAAATAAGCAATACGCCAGGTAAGGGTTTTGGTTTTTCCGCTGCCGGCACCGGCCAATATTAAAAGAGGTCCTTTTGTTGTAGTTACTGCTTCTCGCTGAGCACAATTCAACTCATTTAAATTCAAATTTGATCCTTCTTTCAGTGTCATGAGACGTCAGTCATATGATTCTAAATTTTATTTTATCATGAAATAGAACGTGAGGGAAATGCGTTTTCGACATTGCGGAGTAAAGTAAAAAGTTCACCAACACATCGACTGTATTGGTGAACTTGTATATGCTTTTTATGTGGTGGAAAGACTTTTTTGAGCTGTGGTCAACATGAGTTTTAATCGATTTTCTTGATTGACTTTTGTAGCACTGGCATCATAGTCGATGGCGATAATATTGGCTTCCGGATGCAACTCTTTAATTTTACGTATCATACCGCGTCCAACAATGTGGTTGGGCAGGCATCCAAATGGTTGCGTACATACAATATTATGTACACCCGCATGAATCAATTCAAGCATTTCCCCGGTGAGAAGCCAACCTTCTCCCATTTTAGTACCTGTGTGGACCACTGTTTTAGCTAATTTCTTTGTCGCTAAAAATGGATTGGGCGCAACAAAATTGGGCCATTCCTGATAAGCACGAATAATCTTATTTTGCAATCGAATGATACGACGGAACAAAATCTCCGATAATACGCGTTTTACGAAACCGGTACCATATAGTCTGTTGTCTTCAATACCAGAGTCGATGGTGTAAAGCACAAAATCCATTAGCCCCGGTACGACGACTTCTGCTCCTTCTTCGTGTAAAAACCTTTCCAAATTGTTGTTTCCAAGTGGTGCAAATTTCACATAAATTTCACCCACAACACCCACCTTTACCTTCGGTACGCGAAACAAAGACAGTGCATCAAATCGTTTTAAAATTTGTTTCACTTCAGAAATAACGTCGCTGTCTCTAAATTTATTTGTATTTAGAAAACGTGATGTCAAATCATTTGCGATGTCATCTACAAGAGCAGCGCTGGCGCCCTTTTCAATTTCATAGGGCAACGTCTGATTATATAAGTTCATAATGAGATCGCCTAATAGTACCGCTACGATCAAGCGCTCAATCATCTGTTTATTGATAACGAAACCGGGATTTTCTTCCATGCCCAATAGATTAAACGAAAGGACTGGAATATGTGATAATTTGGCATGAATCAGAGCTTTTCTTAGTAAGCTGATGTAATTGGAAGCACGGCAACCGCCTCCTGTTTGCATAAGTAAAAGGGCCACTTTATCGGTGTCGTATTTTCCTGAAAGCAGCGCATCCAAAAGTTGACCGATGGTGAGTTGAGCCGGAAAACACACATCATTATGAGTATAACGAAGACCAGCTTCAATTATGCGCGGTGATTGATTGCTTAACACTTCTATCTTATATCCTTCAGAAGCAAACACTTTCTGGAATAATTTGAAGTGAATGGGAAGCATCATGGGCACCAAAATAGTATGCGTATGTTTCATCTCAACAGTAAATTTAATGCGTTCAGGCGAGGATGGTAGACTCATCGCTGGTTACGGCCTCCCTTCTTTTGGCTAATTTTTTCTGTTCAATTGTAGCAAATAGGCTTCTTAAACGAATGCGTACAGCTCCAAGATTATTGATCTCGTCAATCTTAATTTGCGTATAGATATCACCATGTTCTTCTAAAAGTGCGCATACTTCATCTGTGGTGATGGCATCTAATCCACATCCGAAGCTCACCAACTGTATAAAATGCATGTCTTCAGTATCTCTTACAATTTTTGCAGCATTATATAAGCGTGCATGATATGTCCACTGGTTTAACACGCCTGTATTAATATCTTCAGAAATCTGGGGTAAAGCATCTTCAGTTATAATCACTGCGCCGAAACTTTCTATCAACTGGTCAATACCGTGGTTAATCTCGGGATCTATATGATAAGGACGTCCAGATAACACAACGATGGGTTTTTGATGATCTCGTGCATAAGTGATGGCTTCACGCCCAAAGTTAGCGACTTCTTTACGATAATCATCCATGGCAGCATAAGCCGCCTCTACTGCCTTATAAACATCATTTTTAGAGAGACCGAAGATTTTTTTCATATCTTTGGCAATCGTTTTTCTAAAATGCTTTTTGTTATGCACACCGTAAAAGGGAAATAAAAAGCGTGTCTTACTTAATCGCTTCATATTTGCATCCAGTACTTGAGGATAATAGGCCACCACGGGACAATTGTAATGGTTATCGCTGATATGTTCATCAAAATTATAAGTAAGACAAGGGTAAAATATAGCGTCCACTTGGCGCTCTACCAAATATTCCATATGCCCGTGCATCAGTTTTGCGGGATAACATACCGTGTCTGACGGCACCGAATATTGACCTTTCAGATACAAATTTTTTGATCCAAAAGGTGACAATACAACATTAAATTGAAGGCTACGCCAAAAGGCATTCCAAAAGGGATACATTTCATATATATTTAGCCCTAAAGGTATGCCAATGGTACCGCGCGCATCTTTTAACTTTGATTGGTTGCGAATTGAGGCCAACATTTTTCTTTTTTGATCGTATTGATTCGGTAAGTGCTCGATATGTGTTTGCTTCTGAACAGGCCGTTCACAGCGATTGCCTGCAATGATTTCTCTCTCATTCATAAATCGACTCACTGTGAGCTGACAGTGGTTGCCGCATAGTTGACAAATTCGTGTGTCATTATCTTGGGTGAAATTTTCTAGCGCATGCCTGTCAATAATGCTGGAGTGATTACGCCCCTGCATGGCAGCAAAAATAGCACATCCATATGCGCCCATAAGCCCGGCAATAGAAGGCCGCACCACATGCACGCCAATCTCTTTTTCAAATGCGCGCAAAATTGCGTCATTATAAAATGTCCCGCCTTGAACCACAATATGATTGCCTAGTTCTTCAGGATTGCTGATGCGAATCACTTTGTACAAAGCATTTTTTACCACAGACATTGAAAGACCGGCAGAAATGTCGGCCACCTCAGCCCCTTCTTTTTGGGCTTGCTTTACTGATGAATTCATGAATACCGTACAACGAGAACCAAGTTCAACAGGGTGTTTGGCAAAAAGTCCCAGCCTAGCAAAATCAGCAACATGATAGCCCAAAGCCGTTGCGAAAGTAGATATAAAAGATCCGCAACCGGACGAGCAAGCCTCATTAAGAAAAATAGTATCAATGAAGCCGTTACGTATTTTAAAGCATTTCATATCCTGTCCGCCGATATCAATAATAAAATCGACATCGGGCATAAACTGCTGGGCGGCAGTTAAATGAGCCATTGTTTCCACCAAACCAAAGTCAATTTGAAAAGCCGTCCGTATAAGTTCCTCTCCATAACCGGTTACGGCTGCGCCGTGAATATGCACGGTCGGATTGGTTTTATAAATATCCAACAAAGTTTCCCGAATCAACTGCACCGGATCTCCATTTGAGTCTTGATACATTTGATAAAGCAATTCGCCATTTTGACCAATAACAACCAACTTAACAGTTGTAGATCCTGCGTCAATACCAATATATACAGGATATTCATAATGTTCAAGATCACTTGTTTCTAATTTTGCACGTTCGTGTCGGTTCTTAAAATCCTCATATTCATCTGAATTCTTAAATAACGGTTCAGCGCCGCTACTAAAACTGACTTTCTGGGGTGGTTGATTTATTAGAGACAAAATCGTTTGAAAATCATATGTTGTCTCACTTTGACTGTATAGAGCCGATC
>JAEZVS010000128.1 GCA_023443145.1 Bacillota bacterium
GTATTTTTGGTTTGAATGCGCGGTGTGTCAAAAACATGCAGTGCATCGCCATCCCAAAGCACATCTCTGGCGCTGCCCTCACGGTGGCCGCCCTTCACCAATACTGCACCCCCGGTTTGCAGCGACAGCGCCTTGGCGGCTTCTGCCATATCGTCATCTCCCGCAATGGTGCGACCTAAAAGCACTTCTGCTTCGGGAATATTGGGTGTCAGCACGGTCGCCAGCGGCAACACATGGGTGCGGAAAGCCGCAATGGCTTCCGGCGCCATGAGGGGACTTCCGTTTTTTGCCACCATCACCGGATCTATCACCACATGGCGCGGTGCATAGTGACGCAAACCCTCTGCTACAGCTTTCATACATGATTCAGTAGAAAGCATGCCCACCTTCACCGCATCGGGAAAAATATCGGTGAACACGCAATCCATTTGATCGCGAATCACCTGTGGCGTCACATCCATCACTGAAGTGACGGTGGCTGTATTTTCAGCCACAACCGATACCACCACACTCATACCGAACAGCCCATGGGCCGAAAACGTTTTGAGATCCGCTTGAATACCGGCGCCGCCGCTGCAATCAGATCCTGCAATAGTCAAACATGTTTTCATTTTGTTCTCCTTTCCGGCGCACAAAAAAAGATGCACGCCCGCCTGGGAATGCACCTTTGCTATTTTTATCGCTCCCTGCGCGGGTATTAACCCACAGGTTCAAAGGGTCAGGCCAATGGCCTTTCTCAACAGTACGTTCCCCTGCTTCATATTCTTTTGTCCATCATACGATAGTTGTTCGTCCAATGCAACCCCAAGTTGGCGGCGCCGAATATTTTTCCTAAAACAGGCCCACCTACCTCTTTCCGTCAGACCTTGATTTTAAGAAAACCTGGTTCTGAACATGAGCTCATCCAAGTTTTTATCACCGGGCTCCAAATCACGCAAAGTGTCTCTTTCCGGTGTCTTGTGAATGAGCAGCACCAAGTTGATAAGCACATCCGTTAAAATGCGGTTGTCTTTATACGCCAGGTAAACCGGATGCCAATTGGGACGAAACTTGCTCTTAAAATGATTGAGCCCGCTGAACGAATAGATGCGTGTCCCGAATTCATAAGCGATGCGCACCATTTTTTCCCGGCCGTCGGAATAATGTCCTCGGCCCACGTTGGCTAAAGGCGACACCCCCAAATCGAAAGCCGTATACCCCGAGTCTTTGGCCCATTCGAAAAGAGAGATAAACATCATATCCATCACGTTGTCTTCGTTGGTGATGTCATAGCGCATTAAGTCGACGGAAAGCACCCCTTCGCCCACATGGGACATCATATTGGCAAAAGCCACCGATGCGCCCTCCGCATCCACCAGTTCAAAGACAGGTGACGATTGAAGATAGGGCTCATAGAAACTGCCCAGAGAAAATTGCATTTCTTTTTCGTCACCCAACCATTTATCGGAGATGCGCTGCCAGGCTGCGAGCTTTTCAGCAGAATGTGGCGGATGGACCACTTGAAAAGTGTATCCGTTTTTTTCCATTGCGCTGCGCGTATTGCGAAGTCCGCGGTTTTTCTTTCCCGAGAGGGAAAATGTGGTCAGATCCACCATGGCATCTTCCCCCATTTTCAAAAAACGAAAGCCTTCATCGATAAAAGGCACCAAGTAGCGCCCGGAAATTTCGTAAAAAGAAACCACCATATCCATTTGACCGGCCCAGCGCACCAAGCCACCAATGGCATCGTCCACATCTTCCGGATTTCCCACCGGGTCGCCCAACACAAAAATATGCTGTTTCACCGGACGGTAGAGCATGGCCACCGTGCGGTTTTCGTTAAAATAGATCATCTTATCGTTCATATGATGCAAATGGCCGAACATGCCACCGCCGTATTTTTCACACAAAGCTTCAAAGTGCGCATGATCCTCTGCAGAAGGGGGCACAAAGGCTAGAAAATGCCTGCGCGTGGTGAGCGTTGCAAAGGACACCGCTCCCACCATAAACACAAATCCGGCCATCACCCAAGGGCCCAACGGATGGGACGCCACAAAGTTGACCACCGTTAGTTTGTTGTAGAAGATGCGCGCCGCCAAATGATAAAGTCCCGCAAAGATCCCGCACCCCGCCAGCAAAGCAAGCATCAGCTGAGCAAACGTCCGCCGGTTTAACGGCACTGCCTGATTCACAAAAAGAGAGCGCGTCAAAAGAAGGATAAGGGCAAAAGTCACCATGACCGCCGCTTCTTCATAGTCCAGACCTTTTAAGAGACAGCTCATCGCCGCGACCAAAAGCACCACCGTGGTCACAACTTGTGCCCGACGGACCTGTAAGCGAATACCCCGTGACAAAATAATCAGGAGCAGTGCCAAAAATATAGTGACCATGCGCGAAAACAGGGGCACAATATGGGGCACATAATGATGCAGCATATGAAGCCGCCAAAATATCTCCGGTGTTGCCGCCGAGAAAAACAGAATACAGCCTGATAAAAAGATACCCATTGAAATAAAGCGCGCTATTAGGCGGGATGCCTGCAGCCAAGTGTCCGCATTAAAGCGATTTCGGAAAGCATAGGCCGCTAAGCCGAAAAGGCCGATTAGCCAGGGAAGAAAGGTATATATCACACGTTCGGCCAAAAGTGCCATCACCACATGGCTGGAATCATAGCCCAACGAAGCCATAATGGCCAAAACCGCACCGTCAAAAGTACCCAAGCCCCCCGGCACCATCGATACAATACCGATGGCTGTGGCGATGGTATAGACCAAAATGCCCACCGTCCAGGGAATGCCCGGATCAAAATAACGTAAGGCATAGGCAAAAAACAACGCCGCCATAAACCACTCCACACTGGATGCCGCCAGCGTTTCAATGCGCGTCTTGCGGCTTAAATAATGCAAAGGCGAGCGTTCATGATGTAAAATGCCGATGGGCAAAAGGTCACCGAATACATAAAACACCGCCAAAAGAAACATCAAGAGATAAATGGGCAGATACTTGCTTTCACCCAAAGCATGAAGGCCAATGGATGCCGGAAAAGCAAGCACAAAAAGCCCCAATAACGTGGATACCAAAATCCCCGCCGATACTTTAAGCGCCTTTTCCTCATCCACACCCACGCTTTCATATAACTTAAGACGCAGCGTGCCGCCGGTTACACCGCCAAAGCCGATAAAGTTATTGAAACTTTGGGCAATCCAACCGATACGAAACAGATCGCGCGGTCTCACATCCAACTGAAAACGATGGGCCAACACAAAATCATAAGCAGAGCAAAAACAAAAAGCGCCCAAACCGAACACCACAAATTTCAGTTTATCCCAAAGGACCATTTCATGGCTCAGTTTTTGAATTTCTTTTAAATTAATATGAGCGATCTCTGACTTAACTGCAAAAAACACAGCTGCCAGCATAATACCCATAAACGCCATCTGCAGCGGCCGTTTGTGGGCAGCTGCAAAAGCGAGCACATTTGAAAACCATCCACCGCCTGCGCCGTCCGGTTGCCGTAATTCGTCCTCATTTTGAACAGCCGGCACCTCATGATCTGCGAACGCCGCATGGCGACATTCCTTCTCCGGCGCATGTTCTGTTTCGGATGAATGCTCCCCGCCGGTACCGCAGGCTTCATTCGTTTTTATATCGTCTTTCATAAAGTTCTCCTGAAATAAATCACATCATGCCTGAAAAATAAAATGAACCCAATACATGCCGCAAGGCAAAGGGAAACATGCCCCTCTAAAAGCATTTTTAGGCATAAACTTAAGAAACCCTCAGCCTCGTTTTAATGTTTCTCTTCAGCAAGTCCAACAGTCAAATGCCATCGGTTGAAATAAATGTGTAGACCGCCAGTTATCTAATCAGATTCAACTATCATTATAATCAAGTGCCTTCGAAAGGCAATAGTGTTTCTGAATCAATTAACAGTCAGGCTTGCATACGGCTTGATTTTGTTATATAATAATGCCAATTTTATCAGCTTGTTGTAAACAAAGGAGGAGTTTCATGGAAACATATAGCGTTTATTTACCCAACTACACCATTGGTGCAGGTGATGTGTATAAAAAAATTCCCGAAATTTGCGCAAGCTCCGGGAAAAGCATCGTCTTAATCGGCGGCAAAACCGCACTTTCTGTAGCAGAAGGCCCCATTCGGGAAGGCATTCAAGGTTCGGATATGACCATCACCGATGTTGTCTGGTATGGCGGAGATGCCACCTTCGGTAACGTGGATGCCCTTTGTGCCAATCCCTCAGTGAAAGAAGCAGATATGGTCTTCGGTGTCGGCGGCGGTCGCGCCTTGGACACTGTAAAAATTGTCGCCAGTCGATTGGGTAAGCCGATGTATGCTTTCCCCACCATCGCGTCCAATTGCGCGCCGGTCACAAAAGTGTGCGTGTTCTATCACGAAGACCACACTTTTAAAGGTTTGGAGTGGGCCAAAACCCCACCCTGCCACACCTTCATCAACACCAAAATTATCGGTGAAGCGCCGGTGGAATATATCTGGGCCGGTATTGGTGATGCCCTTTCTAAAGAATATGAATCCAGCTTTGCCGCCCGCGGACTGGAATTGTCCCATACCGACCAAATCGGCGTGGACATCGGCCAACGTTGCGCCACACCGCTTTTACGCTACGGCAAACAGGCTCTTGATGACATCAAAGCCGGTAAAGTAAGCCATGCCCTGGCTCAGGTCATCTTAAACATCATTGTCACCACCGGATTGGTCTCGGTGTGCGTAGTAAACGACTTCAACAGTGCCTGTGCCCATGCCATCTACTATGGTTCCACCATTCTACCCGAACCCGAAGGACATGTGCGTCTCCATGGGCAAGTGGTGGCTTACGGTGTACTGGTACAACTGGCCGTAGATCAGCGCTATGATGAATATGAAAAAGTGTACGCCTTCAACCAATCTTTAGGCCTTCCTGTATGCCTGGCCGATATTTGGGTGACCAACGATGAAGACAAAAACAAACTGTTGGACCACTCTGCCATTCAAAAAGACCTGGAAGTGACCCCTTATCCGGTCACTCGAGATATGTTGGCCAAAGCCGTGGATTGGATGGAAGATTATCATCAAAAGCAACAAGCCGAAATACAATAATTTGTCGTAAACGACATCACATCTAAGTTCTATACGCATGCAATAAAAAAGACAAACCTCGATCATCCTGAGGTTTGTCTTTTTTTATTGCATCCACATCCTAATGCCAAAATGCGCTCACCGAAAATCACAGCTTGATATGTTCCTTTCCCTCAGTCCTTATCTTGTCTTCGTTTGTATTTTCTTTTTGATAGATCTCCCATAAACAAAAAGCAGACAATCCCCACTTGAAAATGGAGGATTGTCTGCTCTTTTAAGTCTTCCATAAAACGGAAGCGGTTTCATTAAAAGCCCGTTTTCCGTTCAAGAAAAAGCCATGAGGGCATATTGCTGCATTTTAGAAATGCTTGCCGTTTAACCCGATCCAAGTTTCTTGCTGTTTGCCATCGGCCCGTTCATAATCATGACCGTTGGTCGCTTCCATAATATCTCCATAAGCCCAATCGTTTTCATCCAAATCGATGAAGGTTTTCATCATCGGATCATGGAGATGCTTTTTAATGAAGCTTAAGTCTGCAGAGCGATCCAGCATGCGGTTGGCAATGACAACCACTTCGGCGCGGGTGATGGGTTTTTCCGGTTTAAATGTTCCATCGGGATAGCCGCCAATCCATCCGGCAGCCACTGCCGCATCAATTGCACGAATAGCCCAATGATCTGCCGGCACATCCGGGAAGGATTTATCAGCCGAACGATAATCACCATAACGGCTGGCAATGGCGGCAAATTCTGCACAGGTGATGACTTTATCGGGACGGAAAATACCGTCTTCATAACCGGCGATAATGCCTTTTTCCACCAGATAATTCACCGATTCAGCATACCATTCATTGGGTGCTACATCGCTGAAATGGTTTCCGGTGCTGCTCATTTCGCCGGTTTTGACCGATAATCTTGCGAACAAAGCCGCTACTTCAGCACGAGTAATGGGCTTATTCGGACCAAATGTACCATCCGGATAACCAAACATATACGCATAGTGCAAGTCTTTCTTAAGCTCCGGTTTAGGCTTGCTGCCGGAATGACCGGAACCGCCGCTGCTTCCTTTTCTTTCAAAGTGTGCGGTCATCACTCGACTTGCCACACTTTTATCATTGTTTGGTAAGTCACGATTCCATTTTTCGAAACGATAGCCACTGTTGGCTTTCGTTTCAGGCTTCGTCTTTTGAACAACATTGTTGTTCCATTTCAGATCCTTCTGAACCAGGAAACTGATGGCCTTCACCGCTTTACCGGTTGTCGGATGAATCAGTTGGCCTTTGCCATCGGTGTTATATCCGATGATGACGTAGTTATCCAGTTTGATATCATTTCCGTTGCCATCTTTCTTAGGTATGTTCGGGTCCTTCGGATTGATGGGATTGTTCTCATCTGTCGGTTCATATGGAATGGGCGTTTCAGTTGTAACAGTTTGATCTTTTGGCGTCACAACTTTATGTGTCGTATTGCCGGCATTGTCTTCCGT
>JAEZVS010000163.1 GCA_023443145.1 Bacillota bacterium
GCGCCATGCAGGTCAAACTGATTTTTGACGGCTATCGCGTGCCCGGTAATCGAGGAACGGTGGAAAAAAGTGAAGGCATAGATGTCATTTATACTGCAGAAGGCGTAACCGCAGACATGGCCATTGAACGGCTGGTCACCAAGGTGCCCCGTTTCGATCAATGCTATGTGGCTTCCAGCGACCGCTTGGTTCAGGAAACCATCCTCACTCAAGGTGCATTGCGTATTTCTGCTCAAGAATTGCGCCGCATGATCGCCATCGATAAAACAGAAACCCGTCGGCGCATGCAATCACTGCCACCACCCTCCACTTTAGATGCCCGCCTCGATCCGGGCGTGCGTGAAAAACTGTCGGCGTTGATTTTTTCGCCGGATAAAGAAAAAAATTAGGATTTTCTCTTGACGCATCTCGAGATAAAATGTATAATGTAATTCGCTGGTAATTGTGAAGTCAGCGCAAGAAGTATGGAGGGATTCCCGAGTGGCCAAAGGGGACGGACTGTAAATCCGTTAGCTAAGCTTTCGAAGGTTCGAATCCTTCTCCCTCCATTTGGCGCGGGGTGGAGCAGCTGGTAGCTCGTCGGGCTCATAACCCGAAGGTCGCAGGTTCAAATCCTGTCCCCGCAATTTGCTGATATAGCTCAGTAGGTAGAGTGCCACCTTGGTAAGGTGGAGGTCGCCGGTTCAATCCCGGCTATCAGCTTCCGGCGGCATAGCTCAGCTGGCTAGAGCATACGGTTCATACCCGTAGTGTCCGGGGTTCAAGTCCCTGTGCCGCTATTTGTACGTCACCTGATGGGTGGCGTTTTTTTGTGGCCTTTTTTAGAGAATGCAGGTTGTTTTTTGTCGGTCGGGTTCCGGGATTTTCATTTGACCTGCTGCGCGGCTGTGCTAAAATAAATCTTATATATGATAAGAGGGAGGCAGTATGCAAAAAAACAGACGGATGCGCATATGGAATCGCATGACTTTGGAAATGCGCAAAGTGACCAATGAGATCGATAAAATAAAAAAGCGCACAGGGTATCACAACTGGCCTAAGGATCCGGATAAGCGTCGTCGTGCGCATTATATGGCCCAGATGGCCCCTTGGAATGAAGGGGGGCCGGTGCTGGATACCGCTGAAACATGTTTGGACGGCCCCTATGGTGTTTTGCCTCTTAAAATGTATCGCCCGTTAAAAATGTTGCGTAGCGGTATTCTTTTATTTACACATGGTGGCGGTTATGTGGTGGGCGGTTGGGAAAGCCACGATCGTCTAATTCGAGAAATGGCAGTGACCACCGGCTCTGTGGTGGTGGCGGTGAATTACCATCTGGCGCCGGAGGTGCGCCATCCGGCAGCCATTGACGAGTTGTCTTTTGTACTAGCAGAACGCACTGAGTGGCTGGAAACGTTCCAACTGGATCCCCAAGCGGTGATACATTTGGTAGGCGATTCCTGTGGAGCGGAAATTTCTCTGGCAACGGCCCTCCGGCTGCGCGACGGATCGCCGGAAGATTTTGAAGCCATTGGGGCGTTGCTGCTTTTCTGTGGCGGTTACGGATTAACAGACAGCGTCAGTCAACGTTTGTGGGGCGGTCCTTGGGATGGGATGAGTCAGCGCAACCTGAAGAAATGGGAAGCTGCCTATTTGGGGGATATGGATCCGCAAAAAGCGGAGGAATGGAACCTATTGGCTGCAGATTATGACCGCCCCCTTTGTCCGGCTTTTCTGGCATGTGCCGAGCTGGACCCCCTTCATGATGACAGTGTGCTGCTTTATTCCCTTTTGAAACGCGAAAACGTGGTGCGTTTTTATCAAGCCAGAGGTGTGTTGCACACCTATATGCAATATATTGGTCAATTGTCTGAGGCGCAAATCTGCCTGCGCGCGATGGGTGATTTTCTGAAAGAGGTGGATAAATGCATTATTTGTTAGTATTGGATCAAGGCACAACCAGTTCTCGTGCCATTATTTTTGATGAAAGACAACGCGTGGTGGCTGTTCGGCAGAAAGAGACCAAGCAGATGTATCCGCACCCGGGTTGGGTCGAACAAGATCCCCAAGATATATGGGCAGCTACCGTGGGGGTGATGCAAGAAGTCATTGCGGCCAGCGGATTGCGTGCGCAAGATATCTGCGCTTTGGGCATCACCAATCAGAGAGAAACCACCATCGTCTGGGAAAAGGAGACGGGTAAACCGCTTTATAATGCCATAGTTTGGCAATGCCGGCGCACTGCAGAGGATTGTGAACAGATTCGCGCCCAAGGTATGGCGGAAACCATTCAGAAGAAAACCGGACTTTTGCTGGATGCCTATTTTTCAGCCACAAAGTTGCGCTGGATTTTGGATCGTGTGGATCCCGATCGTTCACGGTCGAGTAAAGGCGATATTTTATTCGGGACGGTGGATACATGGCTTCTCTGGAAACTGTCAGAAGGGCGGATTCATGCGACAGACCGCACCAACGCTTCCCGAACGATGCTTTATAATATTCATACCTTGGATTGGGACGACGAACTGCTCCGGCTTTTTCATATACCGCGGGCAATGTTGGGCGAAGTTCGGCCGTCCTCACATATCTTTGGCAACGTGGCCATTACGCCTTCTGTCTCTATTCCGGTGGCCGGCATAGCAGGGGACCAGCAGGCGGCGCTCTTTGGACAAGGATGCTTTGCACCCGGAGAAGCCAAAAACACTTATGGGACCGGTTGCTTTTTGCTCATGAATATTGGACAGACTCCGAAACAAAGTCAGCATGGCCTGATCACCACTTTGGCGGCCAGTGGCGACGGTGCGCCTGTATACGCTCTGGAAGGCTCCATATTTGTCGGCGGTGCTGTGGTGCAATGGCTCCGTGACGAATTGCGTTTTATTGAAGACGCTGCAGACAGCGCGTTTTTTGCTGAAAAATGCATCGACAACGGCGGGGTTTATCTCGTGCCGGCTTTTGTAGGCTTGGGTGCTCCCCATTGGGATATGTATGCCCGTGGCGCAATTTACGGTCTTACGCGGGGAAGCGGCCGTGCGCACATTATTCGCGCTGCCTTGGAGGCCATCTGCTATCAAACTGTAGATGTGCTCGACTGTATGCGTGCCGATGCAGATCTCAACTTAGAAGCCCTCAAAGCCGATGGTGGCGCTGCAGCGAATCATTTTCTTATGCAATTTCAGGCCGACATGCTGAATACGCCAGTGGTACGGCCACAGAATTTAGAATCCACCGCTTTCGGCGCCGCCGCGCTGGCGGGGTTGGCTGTGGGTGTGTGGCCGAATGAAGAAGCCTTGCGCCACGTGATGCAGGAAGATTGCCGCTTTTTGCCGCAAATGGAAGATGAGGTGCGTAAAAAGAATCGCCAAGGCTGGCAAGAAGCGCTCAGGCGTACTTTGACAAAAATCTGAGATTTTCCTTTGTAAGGAAACCTTTCTTGGATCGGTTCAAGTCTTTCCGGTTGCATCTTGAGTTTCGATTATGCGCCATATAAAAAAAGCATCGCCCATTACAGGGCGATGCTTTTTTACTAGAGTTTGTCGTTTAAATAGCACAAGAGCTTATACATCAACAGCGCCCAGCTTACAAAAAAGATGGCAGAAATCACCGGGTGATTAAAGCCCAAAAATGGCGAATCCAAAAACACGTGCTGCCAGTTGGGCACATCGGTAAAATAGTAAGCGCCGGGGCCAAATCCTTTGTTCAACAGGAAATGTCCAACGTTGATATCATAGATGATGAGCAAAAGCCCACCGATGAAAAGAGCGGTGCAGATGATTTGAAGCGGCCGCATCAAGCGGCGTCGGATGTGTCCTTTCAAAGTGGGCCTCCTCTTTAAGCGTGCCGATTAAGAGAATGTTGATAAATCCGGAATGGGGAAGAAATGACCGGAAAGAGCAATCCAAGCCACTAAAAGGGTTAAGATCAAGTTGAAGCTTTGACCCACCACATAGAGAATCATAGGCTTGCCGCCGGACATTTGATCGGCCATTTCCCGGAAATTCGATTCCAAACCGATGGACATAAAGGCCAAGCAGAAGCACCAACTTTTAAAGGATTTGCATACATCGATGATGGCAACAGTGCTTTCCTGTCCAACGGTAGGCAGAAGAACGAGAGATGAGAACATAGAAGCAAAGATGAAGCCCAAAATAAATTTGGGGAAGCGGTGCCAGATTTCAGAAGCGCCGACGTCTCTTTCGCTGCCACGATCCACCTTGGTGGTGAAGAAGATGGCAATGGCAAAGGCAATAACACCGATCAGGATGTTTTGAATCATCTTAACCATGGCTGCCACGTGGCCGCCCAATTCTCCTAAAGTTTCACCGGCCAATACCACGGCACCGGTGGAGTCAACTGTACCGCCGATCCAAGCGCCGCCGACCATGGGAGACATATCCACAGCCATAATGAAAAGCGGCATACCAATCATCATAAGTACGGTGAAAATCATGGAAAGACCGATGGCAAAGGTCAGTTCCACTTTTCTGGCTTTACAAGCGGCAGCGGCAGCAATAGCAGCAGACACACCACAGACGGACGTGGCCACGCCGATGACCATCACCATGCGCGGATTGTCCATTTTAAGGAACTTGGTGCCAAAGATCCACATAAAGATGATAACCGTCGGTGTCACCAACCAAGCGATGGAAAGGCCGTAGCCGCCGAATTTGGCGATGTTTTGGAAAAGAACTTCCGCCCCCATAAGCACCAAACCCGTTTTGATGTAGTATTCGGTTTGCAGAGCCGGTTTAATAAACTCAGGTGTTTTGATAAAATTGCTGATAATAAGACCAATCACCAACGCCCACACGGCGTATTCAAAATACTGCTTTAAAGTGACCTGGCCACTTAAAATATAAACGAATGATGCCAAAAGATAGATTGCAGCGAAACCGGGTAAGAACTTTGAAACATTTTTACCCATAAAGTGCATACCCACCGAGAATATGGCTGCAAAAAAGACAAAGGTGAGTACCCATTTGGCAAAAAATGCTGCACTGAAAATGCCAAACACACTGGGCATTTCAGCATTGCCCCAAGACGCGAACTTGGCTGCTTTAAAGCTGAAAACACCTTCCGAAGGGAAAAGGCCAACTTCTACAGCGAGGAACGCCAAGGCAATAATGAAGAAACCGATCCAAATGGTCCACCAGTCTTCGGTACGGCCCAGATCGGACCAATGAAACTTACTGGCCACCACTCTGTCGTGGTCATGAGCATGTTCGGGATCTTTTTCCAGACATTCACGCTCAAAACAGGCCAATCTCTCCTCATCGGTCATATTGCCGTAAGGATCATTGGGCTTTTTCTTTTTTCCCATGATAAACCTCCTTGAAATAAAAATTTTTAATACATTAGCATTGCGCCATCTTTATGGTGATTATAACAATACATTTCTAAAAATGCAACGATTAATTATAGAAAATCGGTTTTTTAGCATATTGATAAAATTAATAATTGGGCGGAGCTGTAAAGCCGGGCGCCCAATTTCTACTCATAGCAATATTTGCTTTCAAATCAAATGCAAATACTGCCAATCTTGTTGTAAGCAAAAGGATGGGCTTTCTCTAGGGATTTTTGACAAATAGATGTATGTATGATGTGCGCGTGTAATAAAAATCGTCAATTATTTCGTACAAAAATATGAACAAATAGTGACAATCTTTGCGCGCCGAGGGGACACATCTATTAGAAATGACCTTTGACAGATAGGTATTTTTTTGCTAGAATAATATAGGTGTGTGCATGATTTTGCGCGCAGTTAAGAAGAAACCATCCGTTTCTCACCAGTCGCTTAGAGTTGCTGGTTGATTACAGTGTGTATTTATGCTGTCGAGATTTACGGGTGGAGACCCGTTTTTTTTATTTTCATTTTTATGGAGGTGTGTGTCATAAGTAAAGAGCTTCGAGCCAATGAGGAAATCAGATGCCGTGAGGTGCGCCTCATTGACGTGTCCGGTGAGCAATTGGGGGTTATGCACCCCAAAGAAGCCATGAAGCATGCCCATGAACGCGGTCTCGACCTGGTGGAGATTGCCCCGGGCGCAAAGCCACCGGTCTGCCGTATCATGGACTATGGGAAGTTTAAGTACGAGCAAAGCAAAAAAGAACGTGAAGCTAAAAAGAATCAAAAAGTTATTTCCATCAAGGAAGTCAAATTGCGTCCCAATATTGAAGATCACGATTTTCACACCAAGGTGCGCAATGCGGAAAAATTCCTGAAAGAAGGCAATAAAGTAAAAGTGACCATTATGTTCCGCGGACGAGAAATCACCCACGCAGAAAATGGTCGTGAACTTTGCGAACGGGTGGCCGACGAAGTAAAAGGCGTGGCCAAAGTGGAAAAAGTGCCCAAGGTAGAAGGGCGGAACATGACCATGATGCTGGTGCCTCTAAAAGAAAAAGAAAAAGAGGCTCAGTAAAAACAGCCGGCTGTTCGTTGGCGAAATCGTATTTGCAAAGTGAAAATCGCGCAACGGCCCGTTTGTGATTAATATTTTGTTTTATCAGTCCAAAAAGAAAATGGAGAGAGATTTATGCCTAAAATGAAAACCCATAGAGGTGCCGCCAAACGTTTCAGACGTACCGGCACCGGTAAAATCAGACGTTATCATGGTTATACCAGCCATATTCTGGAAAAGAAATCCGCCAAAAGAAAGCGCAATCTGCGCAAAGGCGCTATCATGTTTAAAGGTGATGCCAAACGCATCAGTAAAATCATCTAAGAGAGCAGGGAGAGGACAAGCATGGCTAGAATCAAACGCGGGATGAATACCCATAGAAGACATAAAAAAATCATGAAGCAGGCCCGGGGCTATTATGGCGCCCGCTCCCGCTCTTATCGTGTGGCCCATCAGGCGGTCATGAGAAGCGGTCAATATGCCTATGAACATAGACGTTTGCGCAAACGCGATTTCCGTAAACTTTGGATTGCCCGTATCAACGCCGGCGCGCGTATGAACGGTCTCAGTTATAATCGGTTCATGCATGGCTTAAAAGTGGCCGGCGTAGATATGAACCGCAAAATGTTGGCTGAATTGGCTGTTAGCGACGAAAAGGCTTTTGCCGATCTTTGCGAAGTGGCAAAAAATAGCTTATAATAAAAAAGCCCTCTCTGGCGAGAGGGCTTTTTTCAAACAACGAATAAAATGGCGCGGCATAGGCAGTTATGGTTGTGATGGCACATGATGGCCGAGCCTGCGGACACTTTTAGAAGGGGGGCGTGATGAGATGGCAACAACTCTTTTGGAGCTTCTTCTGGCGCAAGGAGAGCGGTGGCTGTCCGGCGAAGACGCGGCACGGCAGTTGGGTCTGTCTCGAGCCATGATATGGAAGCAGGTGGATCGTTTGCGTGAAAAAGGTGTGGCCATTGATGCCGCCACACGCAAAGGCTATCGTTTGAGAGATACGTCACGTTTGCTTACAAAGGAAACGCTGATGTGGGCGTTGGCTGAAGAAAACGAAGCAGATGCCTTTTGTTTGACCTATCTGCCTCAGGTGGATTCCACCAATACCCAAGCTAAGATGTTGGCCGATGACGGCGCGCCCGAATGGACGGTGGTGGTGGCCGGTAAACAAACGGCCGGGCGCGGTCGTCGTGGGCGCTCTTTTTATTCACCGGAGGGCACCGGGCTTTATATGAGTGTTGTCGTATACCCGAAGGTGGCACCCGGGGCGGCCACTCTTTTGACGATTGCAGCTGCGGCAGCGGTGGCCGATGCGTTGGAAGAGGCCACCGGCAGACAAAGTCAGATCAAATGGGTCAACGACATCTACATGAATGATAAAAAAGTGGCAGGGATTTTAACCGAAGCCGCTCTTTCGGTGGAAGACGACCAACTTCGCTATGCGGTGGTGGGAATGGGCATCAACATATTTACAGAGCATTTCCCCGAGGATGTGGCTTCGGTGGCCGGCGCCGTTTGGCCGGCAGATGAGGCGGCGCCGCCTCTCTTTATGAGTCGTTTGGCGGCGCGTGTTCTGGTGTCTTTTCGCCAGCATGTGTCGGATCTCCTGGCGCGAGCGTATTTGCCCCGTTATCGTAGCCGTCTGCGTTATCAAAATGAGCAGGTG
>JAEZVS010000065.1 GCA_023443145.1 Bacillota bacterium
GTGCTACGAAGGGGGACAATTGGTCTATCCCTTTATTTTGTCGGCTGAATGAGGGGGGATATTATTTGGATAAAATTGCAATAGTAACAGACAGCACAGCCGATATTTCATCAGAAAATCTTGAGACTTTCCAGATTGCGATGGTGCCGCTGTCTATTTTTTATAAAGAAAAACAATTTGTGGATCAAGTGGATATCACAAATCAAGCGATGTATGAATTATTAAGCAACACCGATACGCTGCCTCGTACAAGCCAACCGGCGCCTGCGGAATTTTTGGCCACCTATGAAAAATTAATTGAAGCAGGCGCTGAAACCATATTCTCACTTCATCTATCTCATGAACTTAGCGGCACTGTAAACAGTGCGCGCATGGCTGCAGAGCAGCTTAAAGGTAAAGCAGATATTATTGTGGTGGATTCTCTGAGCGCAACCATAGGGCTGGGACTTCTGACCCTTTCTTGCGCAGAAATGGTAAGAGACGGCGCAAGTAAAGAAGACATCGTGGCGTTTATAGAAAATGCGTTGCCTCGCCTGACCATTTACTTTTTACTGGATTCACTGGACAATTTGGAAAAAGGCGGTCGCATAGGAAAAACCAGTTACATGGTGGGTAGTATTTTAAATATTAAGCCAATCTTGATGTTGAAAAACGGTGTTATATCTGTTCATAAAAAAATGAGAGGAAATAAGAGCAACCGTGCCGTTAATGAGTTGATTCGCGACACGTTGGCAGAGGTCGATCCATCCAATTGTCGCATTCACTTAGGGTACAATAATAATCGAAAGATTTGTGATGATATGGCGGCGCTGCTGAAAAAAGAGATGCCGAATGTTCAACTGGATTATCAGGAATTGGGCAGCGTGGTATCAACGCATATTGGTTTGGGTGCTGCAGGCGTTGCTTTTTATTCAAACAAAGGAGAATAATTATGAAAACCATCGATGCGCAGTTAAAACAATTGCGAAGACTGCAGAAGAAAGGCAAAAAGCATGCCGACAAATTAAACGAGCTGGCTCTGAAACAAATGCGCGAATATGAATTTAGCAATTCGCTTCGCGAGCTCTCTCAAAAATCCGCTGAAATTCCTAAATTGGCACAACAAGGCGTGCAAGGCGTAAAAGACATTGATTTATTTTCCGGGATAAAGACGGCTTGGAAAAAATGCCGCCGCTACGGAATCATATTTCTGACTATTTTGGGCGTCGGGATTTTATGCAATTTGCTTTTGCGCCGTTATCGCCGGCAGAAAGAAAATCTAATGGCGAGCAATCGTTTCGATCTCATTCACGAGGTTGGCGATGAAACCCATTCGTCCTTTGATTTCGATCATGCCAGTTTGGAAGAATTGGAAGAGGCGTTGTTGCGCGTGGAGAACGACTTAAATCATCTGAATCAGGCACTGAATGAATAAATAAGGTTGCCTCTTGCACTTAGAATAAAAATGTGGTAGTATGTATCAGTCAAAAACACACACGCGATCTTGATGCTGCATTTGGAGCCATGGTTCGTGCGGCAAATGATAGACGCGGAGGAAAATCCAGGAAGGAGGTGCCAGAATGTCTGTCGTTTCTATGAAACAATTATTAGAAGCCGGGGTACATTTTGGTCATCAGACGCGCCGTTGGAATCCTAAGATGGCGCCGTACATTTTTGCTGAACGCAATGGTATTTACATTATTGATTTGCAGAAGACCGTTCGTTTAATGAACGAGGCAGTCAATTTTGTGAGAGAAACCGTTGAAGACGGTAAACCTATCTTATTTGTAGGTACTAAAAAACAAGCACAAGAATCCATTCATGATGAAGCCGTTCGTTCGGGTGAGTTCTACGTGAACGAACGTTGGTTGGGTGGTATGCTCACCAACTACAAAACCATTAAGGAACGAATCAATCGTCTATTTGAACTTGAAAGAATGGAAGCTGAAGGCACTCTTGAGTTGCTGACAAAAAAAGAAAAAGCGCTGCTTTTGGGCGAAAAAGAAAAACTGGAACGTTTCTTGGGCGGTATTAAAAATATGCCTGAACTTCCGGGTGCGCTCTTCGTTATCGATCCTCGTAAGGAACGCATTGCTGTGCATGAAGCACGTAAATTAGGTATTCCTGTGATTGCAATTGTTGATACCAATTGTGATCCGGATGAAATTGACTATGTGATTCCTGGTAACGATGATGCCATCCGTGCGGTAAAACTGCTGACATCTGTGATTGCAGATGCTGTAGTAGAAGCCAAGCAGGGCTTTGAAGAAGATGCAGCGGAGGAAGCTGAACAGGAAGCATAATGAAGAAAAGGTAACCTTGGCTTGTCCTGCGGTTACCTTTTTTGGAGATAAGGATATATTTAGGAGGTTTTATTGTGGCAAACATCACAGCTGCTATGGTTAAGGAACTTCGTGAAAAAACTGGATCCGGCATGATGGATTGTAAACGTGCCCTTCAGGAGACCGATGGCGATATGGATAAAGCCGTTGATTATCTTCGTGAAAAAGGTATGGCTGACACTGCCAAAAAAGCCGGCCGCATTGCGGCAGAAGGTGTCATCGCTTCTTACATTCACATGGGCGGACGCATTGGTGTTATTGTAGAAGTCAATTGTGAAACGGATTTTGTGGCGAAAACTGACGGTTTCCGTGAATTTGCTCAAAATATTGCCATGCACATCGCTGCAGCCAATCCTCAGTACATTGAAAGCAGTGAAGTGCCACAATCTGAAATTGATCATGAACGTGAAGTTTTGATCGCTCAAGCAAAAAATGAAGGCAGACCGGATCATATCATCGAAAAAATGGTGGAAGGACGCATCAAAAAATATTATGCGCAAGTGTGCTTATTAGAACAGTCCTATATCCGTGCAGAAAAAGATGAAACAGTGGAGACCTACTTGAAATCCGCTATCTCTGAGTTTGGAGAAAATATTAAAATTCGCAGATTCAGCCGTTTTGAAATGGGCGAAGGTCTCGAAAAGCGCAGCGAAGATTTTGCATCTGAAGTGGCTGCACAACTCGCATAACTGACCGCGATGAAGAGAGCAATCCCAAGTTGGATTGCTCTTTTTTTAAGGAGGGGTTTTATGGAAACGGCAAAATACAAACGCGTTGTGATTAAATTGTCTGGGGAAGCGTTGGCCGGTGAACAAGGTTTTGGCCTTGAAAGTTCGGTTTTAGATTCTTTGGCTGCACAAATTTCAGATATTGTGGCTTTGGGAGTGGAAGTTGCCGTTGTGGTCGGCGGCGGCAATATCTGGCGCGGTGTTACAGGGGCAAAACGAGGGATTGATCGAGCCACTGCGGACTATATGGGCATGCTGGCAACTGTCATTAACGCCTTGGCTTTACAAGATGTTTTAGAGGACCATGGCGTCGATACGCGTGTTCAAACAGCTATTGAAATGCGCCAGGTGGCCGAGCCTTATATAAAACGTCGTGCCATTCGTCATTTGGAAAAAAAGCGGGTTGTGATTTTCGGTGCCGGAACGGGCAATCCTTTCTTTTCTACAGATACGACGGCTGCTTTGCGAGCCGCTGAAATTGAAGCTGAAGTCATTCTCATGGCTAAAAAAGTAGATGGTGTTTATGATTGCGATCCCAAGTCCAACGATTGTGCGACTAAATTTGCATCTTTAACATATATTGACGTTTTAAACCGTGGTCTCAAAGTGATGGATTCGACTGCAACATCTTTGTGTATGGATAATGAAATTCCAATTATCGTATTTAATATGATAGAGCGCGGCAATATGAAACGTGTTATAATGGGTGAAACCATTGGGACTTATGTAGGGAGTGACAAAAATGTTTGATGAACTTTTAAAAGACACACAAAAACGTATGGATCAATCGATGGATTCTCTTAGATCAGATTTAAGCAGACTGCGTACTGGAAAGGCACATACGTCATTGTTGGATGGTATTACAGTGCCATATTATGGCACACCTACCCCACTCAATCAGGTGGCCAATGTGAGTGCGCCGGAACCGCGCTTGCTGACGATTCAACCTTGGGATAAAACCATTATCGGTGAGATTGAAAAGGCCATTCAAAAATCAGACTTAGGCATCAACCCCAACAATGACGGCGTAGTCATTCGATTGCCGTTACCACAGTTGACAAAAGAAGTGCGCGAAGATTTGGCGAAACAAGCCAAAAAACGTGGAGAAGATGCTAAAGTCAGCGTCCGTAATATTCGGCGAGATGCCAACGATAGTATTAAAAAACTTGAAAAAGCGAAGGAAGTCACTGAAGACGACTCTAAATATTTTCAGGATGAAATACAAAAACTTACGGATCAAGCTGTAGATAAAATCGATCAAATTGTGACTGAAAAAGAAAAAGACATCATGGAAATTTAGTTGAATAAAAGCTCAGTATCATGAGACGGCCGCAAAATTTAAATTTTTTATGAGACGACTTAAGTCGTCTCTTTTTCTTTTATGCAGATGGAATATGGCGTATGTATTTTATAGGACTCATCCATCCTAACTTTTCTT
>JAEZVS010000100.1 GCA_023443145.1 Bacillota bacterium
GTATTTTGGCCGATGACCATCACTATTACAAACTGCGCGACCTGGCCAAAATATTAGAAGGCACGCCTTCGGCCTTTAGCGTTGGCTACAACGAAGCCACCCGCACCATTGTTCTGACACGGCAAACCGCCGTCCCGGCCGACGGCGCCCATACAGACAACGCAACCGAAAAATCCGGGAAAAAAAGCGACAGCAAAAAAGAAGAGGCGCCCGCTGATGTTGAGAAATCTGTCCGCCCCGTCTCCCGCGACCATTTGGAAAAAACCCTCGCCGCCGGCGAACCGGCACCGGCTGAAGATGCCGCCGCAAAAATCGAAAGCACGTCAAAAGAAGACGCTTCCGCTCCGCAAGAAAATACCGCCGCTGCCGATGAACAACCTTTCCGGCCGCCCATTGAAGCCGGCTTACGCCGCACCGTACTTCCGGTGGATATGACCATCATGTTGGACGGTCTGCCCGTTCATCCGGAAGCCCGGCATTTGGACGGCGCCACCTATGTGAAATTACGGGACTTAAGCGCCGCCTTGGGCTATATCGTCACTTGGAACGATAAAACAGGCATTCGCATCGAGAGCTTGAAGCCCCTTAATATGAGCCTTTTGGATGGGCCCGGCAACCGTCCGAGCGATGCCGAAGCCCCTTTAAACCAAGCAAGCACTGCATCCAACACAGAAAGAGAGGCCCGAAATGGCTAAAATTCCTATGACCACCCCCCTTGTCGAGATGGACGGCGACGAAATGACCCGCATTCTTTGGCAGTGGATCAAAGACAAACTGATTTTACCCTATGTGGATCTGAAAACCGAATACTACGATTTGGGTTTAACCCATCGCGATGACACCGACGACGCCGTCACCTTAGAGGCCGCCGCCGCCATCAAAAAATACGGCGTGGGCGTCAAATGCGCCACCATCACCCCCAACGCCGACCGCGTACAAGAATATCACCTCAAAAAAATGTACAAAAGTCCCAACGGCACCATCCGCGCCGCTTTGGACGGCACCGTCTTCCGCGCCCCCATTTTGGTGAAAGGCATTGAGCCTTACGTCAAAAACTGGACCACGCCCATCACCGTGGCCCGCCATGCTTATGGCGATGTGTACAAAAATGCCGAACTCTCCGTAGACGGCCCCGCCAAGGCCGAACTGGTGCTGCATTATGACGACGGACGGGAAGAAAAAGCCGATATTTTCCGCTTTGAAGGCCCCGGCGTTGTGCAGGGCATGCACAACTTGGAGGCATCCATCCAAAGTTTTGCCCGCGCCGCCATGACCTATGCCTTAGACACCCGCCAAGACCTGTGGTTTGCCACCAAAGACACCATCTCTAAAATTTACGACCACCGTTTCAAAGACATTTTCCAGGAAATTTTCGACAACGAGTTTAAAACCCGTTTCGACGACGCCGGCATCACCTATTTCTACACCCTCATTGACGACGCCATCGCCCGCGTGATTCGCTCCGAAGGCGGCTTCATCTGGGCCTGCAAAAACTACGACGGCGACGTCATGAGCGATTTGGTGGCCACCGCCTTCGGCAGTTTGGCCATGATGACCTCCGTTCTCGTATCGCCGGAAGGCTATTACGAATATGAAGCGGCCCACGGCACCGTTCAGCGCCATTACTATAAACATCTGAACGGCGAAGAAACCTCCACCAACAGTGTGGCCACCATCTTTGCCTGGAGCGCTGCTTTACGCAAACGAGGCGAACTGGATGGCAACAGCGATCTTGTGCAATTTGCCGGCCGTCTGGAAAAAGCCACCATTGCCACCATTGAAGAAGGCATTATGACCGGCGATCTGTATTTGCTCTCCACTTTGGAAAAGAAGCAAAAAGTGTCCAGCGAAGCCTTTTTAGATGCCATTGCCCAACGTTTGTCCTAAGTGCCCCCTTGGTGGGATGTGCTTTTTACGGACGCCGCCATAGAACCATTCACGCCCGAGGATACCGGCCGGTTGCTCTCGGGCGTTTTCTGTAGCGCCCCTTTCTTCTACACAAAAATAAGCGCTGTTGCCGAAAAATCGACAACAGCGCTTTATTTATGCTTGCCGCAGGCGGCTCAAAGCGGTGGCCAAAAGAAAGAACAACAAGTTTAAAAGCACCACCGTGGCCCCGGCCGGCAAATTCTGATAGTAAGAGAGCATCAACCCCAGCACCATGGCCAAAACGGCGGTAAAGCCCGCCACCGCAACCACGCCGCGAAAGGTGCGGGCCAGGCGCATGCCGGTGCCGGAAGGAAAAATCACCAACCCGCTGATGAGCAGCGCCCCCACCAATCTCAGTCCCAACACCACCGTCACCGCGGTGAGGAGAGACAAAAGCAGGCGGTAGCGCCCCACCCGAATGCCCGCCACCTTGGCGAAAGGTTCGTCAAAGGTGATGGCAAAAAGGCTGTGAAAGGTGAGCACGTAAAGGCCGATCACCAGCAAGGCCAATACAATGGAAATATAAAGGTCGTCTCGGGTGATGGCCAACACACTGCCGAACATATAGCCGGTAACATCGGCGGTCATGCCTTTGCTCAAGGAGACCACGCTCACACCGAAGGCCATGGCCGACGTGGAAATCATGGCGATGGCCGCGTCGCCTTTCACTTGAGCATCGTCACTTAAATGAAGCAAGCCGATGGAGGCCAAAGCCACCACAGGCAGAGCCACATAAAGAGGCGCCCATCCGAACGCCAGAGCCACCGCCATGGTGCCGAAAGCCACATGAGAAAGACCGTCGCCGATCATGGCAAAACGTTTCAGCACCAAAGGTACACCCAAAAGCGCCGCGCAAAGGGCCACCAAAGACCCCACCACAAAGGCGTGGCGCATAAAATCATACTGAAAGATCTGCATGGCCCCCTCCTTCCTCGCGGAGACGGCGTCCATAGGCGGCACGGTCGCCAAAAAAACTCATTTGGCCGTGGCTCATCACCAGCACGTGGGTGGCATAGTCGCGCACCGCCGCCAAATCGTGCGAGATGGTGACGATCGTCACCCCTTCTTGCCGGTTGAGTTGGGCCAACAGCCGGTAGAGCTCCTGCTCCGCAGCAGGATCCAGCCCGGCGGTGGGCTCGTCCAAAAAGAGCAGGCGCTCGCTAGCGGTTAGGGCGCGGGCCAAGAGCACCCGCTGGCGCTGGCCGCCGGAAAGGGTTTGGAAAGGACGATCCGCCAGCGGCAACATATCCAACCGCGCCAAACTCTTTTCCACCAGACGCTTATCGGCAGCGGTATACACCGCAAAAAGGGGCTTGCGGTTTAACAAACCGCTGGCGACCACCTCCCGCACCGAAGCGGGAAAATGAGGCTGAATGCTGTCGCTTTGGGGCAAATAGCCCACCCGCCCGTCGCCGCCTACATACACCTGCCCGCTCAATGGAGAAAGCAATCCTAAAAGCCCTTTAAAAAGAGTGGTTTTGCCGGAACCGTTGTGGCCGATGATTGCCAAATAACTGCCTTCATCGATGGCAAAGCTCACATCCTGCACCACCGGCACCGGACCATACGCAAGGTTTAGATGTTCACACGAAAGAACCCGCATGTGCCGACATCCTTAGTTCAGGCCTTTTTCAAGGGCTTTGATGTTGTCTTCCATCACAGCCAGATAGGTTTTGTGGTTTTTCATGTCTTCTTGCGTCATGGTGTGCACCGCATCCAACATCATGGTTTCGGCGCCGGCTGATTCGGCCAGTTTGGTGGCCAGCTTCGGTTCCGAAATCTCGGTGTAATAGACCACCGGAATGTGGTTGGCTTTCATGTAATCCACCAGTTGGGCCATGCGGCGGGCGCTGCCTTCGGCATGTTCTTCGTACGAATCGTAAATGGAAGCATAGCGCAGGCCATAATCACGGGCAAAATAGGCAAAGGGGAATTCGTCGGCCACCACAATGGTTTTGCGTTTGGCCCCGTCAATCATCTTACGATATTTCTCGTCTAAAGTTTGGAGTTTTTCTTTATAGCTTTTTGCATTCGCTTCATAAATGGATGCGTTGGTTTTATCTTGAGCCGCCAAGGTTTTGGCAATGGTATCGGTCATGATTTGTGCATTTTTCAGACTGGTCCAGATGTGCGGGTCGGCCCCGTGATGATGGTGATGGTGGCCTTCCGCTTCTTCATGCTCATGAGCTTCGCCTTCGTGTTCGTGGGCTTCGCCCTCGTGCTCATGGGTGTCGCCTTCATCTTCATGGGCATCGCCGTCATTTTCGGCCATCACGTTTAAATCTTTGGGCAGATTTCTGTCAATGCCATCTGAAAGCGCCACCAACACCGGCTTTTTGGCATCGCCAATCTGCTCTTGCACCTTTTCAATCCAAGGTTCCATCTCTTTATCCGTATAAAAGAGCACATCCGCATCTTTAATTTTGGCCATGTCTTCCGGTTTGAATTCATAGGTGTGGGCATCGGCGCCGGGCGGCAGCAAAAGACTGACCTCCGCTTTATCGCCGGCCACTTCCCGAGCCATGTCGTAATCGGGGAAGATGGTGGCCACCACTTTCAACTTGTTGTGTGCTTCCGGTTCCGCCTTTTTCTGTTGCGCCTGACCGCCACAGCCCGCCAGGGTGCCCAGAGCAAAGAGGGTGAGGGCGGTGGTGGCCATGAGTTTTTTCAGTTGCATATTCGTCTCCTTTACTTGTCATTTTTGTTTTGTTCCAAATCGCATTCGGCGCAGCAACCGCTGAACACCAAATGGGTTTCGTCGGGAATAAACTGGTGGTGTTCTTCCAAATGACTGTACAGCATATTCATCTGGGAACATTTAAGATTGGTGGTTTTTCTGCAATAGTTGCAATAAAGCACCAAAGTAGAGTGATCGCTTTGATACACATAAGCCGTAGCGGTAGACTTGGCATGGGGGGCGATCACACAATGAATGACGCCCTCTTTCAACAAATGCTTCAACTGACGATAAAGTGTGGCCTGCGCAATGGGATGACCATTTTCTTTCAGCGCTTCAGCCAGTGCTTGTGCGGTAATGCGTTCTCCTTCGTGGGCGGCGAACCAGGCCACAATGGCTTCTCGATTGTTGGTTTGATATTGTCCTCGGGCAGTCATAAGGAGCCTCCTTTCAATAAATTGATAATTATTCTCATAATAGTTCAGCGCTTCGCTCTTGTCAAGGTTGGTCTTTGCTATGAATCATTTTTTTCTAAAAAAAGCCGGCCTATGGCCGGTCAATAAATCTACATTATAATATGAAGGTTTTTTTATGCATGGGCAATAAGGGCTTGATAAATATCTCGCCGGCTCACACCGGGAAAGGCTTCCGCTGCAGATTTCGCCGCTTCTTTGGTGTGCATGCCCGCGCGGACGAGGGTACGGGCATAAGCCACCGCCGCTTCCGGAGAAGGGGCAGCTTCGTCGCGACCGGCCAGAACCAGCACAAATTCGCCGCGGGGGGCCGCTTCCTGAAAGTGGGCCAACAGCTCGGCGGCTGTTCCCGTCTGCACCTCTTCAAACTTTTTGGTGAGCTCCCGACAAACACTTAACGAACGATCGCCCACCGCCGCAGCCAAATCCGCCAGCGTATCCAAAAGACGATGGGGCGCTTCGTAAAAAACGACGGTACGCCGTTCCTCTGCCGCCTCTTCCAAACGCAGGCGGCGTTCCTTGCCCGAGCGGGGCAGAAAGCCTTCAAACACAAAGCGCGACGCATCCTGACCGGAGAGCACCAGCGCGGTGAGCGCCGCCGACGGGCCGGGCAGCACCGTTACCGTTGCACCGGCCGCCCGCGCCTCCTGCAGAAGATCTCCTCCGGGATCGGAGATGGCCGGCATGCCCGCATCGGTGATCAAGGCCACATCGCCCACCTCACGCAGATGTTCCAGAATGCGGTTTTTGGCTTGATGCTTGTTGTGCTCGTGGTAAGAAATCAGCGGTTTTTCAATATGATAATGGTTGAGCAATTTGCGGGATTGGCGGGTGTCTTCGCAGGCGATGAGACGCACCTCTTCTAAAATGCGAAGCACCCGAAGGGTGATGTCTTCCAAATTGCCGATGGGTGTGGCGCAAAGATAGAGGGTATACATAAAAACTCCTTATGAAAGTGTCGCATCGGCAGAAGTCGGCTCGCCTTCTTGCACACGATAAGAAGGATAAGGCAGAGCCGTGCCGTCATCGGCATATAAGACCACCGCCGGTTCAATGGAAAGAGACTGCCGCCCTTCAAAACAAAAGGACACCACCACCAACCGTGCCGGCATCCGTGCCCGTGAATAAACGGGGGTAAGGGATGTGGGCGCCAGATGGTGACGGCGAGCCGCGGCAAAAAGTTCGGGCACCCGTTCTGCCAGATGGATGAGCACCAATCGCCCCCGCTGGCGCAAATATGCCGCCGCTCCGGCCATCAGTTCTTCCAGATTCAGGGTGTATTCGTGGCGGGCCAGAGCACGCTCAAGCTG
>JAEZVS010000169.1 GCA_023443145.1 Bacillota bacterium
GTACGAAACTCAGACGTCGTTTTGAAGCGACGTCTTTCATTTTGAGTTGGGATGATTATGAGTTTATTTGCAGATGTGATACTTGATTTGCCGTATCCGGCAGGAAAAAAACGATTTACTTATTTGATTAAAGAAGAGCACTTGCATCTGGCCCAAGTGGGGATACGAGTAAAGGTGCCGTTTGGTAGAAGGAACCGCGAAAAAACAGCTTTAATTTTAGATTTAAAGGAAAATGGCTTGTCAGATCTAAAGGTAAAGCCGATACTATCTTATATTGATCCTACACCAATTTTTTCCTCTGAGCTGCTTTCTTTAGGTCAATGGCTGAGCGATCGAACCGTATCCACCTATTGGTCGGTATTTTCAGCCATGTTGCCTGGTGCACTGAAGATTAATGAACAATATGTCGCGACAGCTGTTAAATTTTCTTCTTATCAGCCGGAATTTATAAGTGATAACGATTGGTCATATTATCAAACCATCTGTCGAGAATTATCTCTCGTCATCACTAAAGAGTATCAGACTGCAGCACGCTTGTTGGAAAGAGTAGGCCTTATCCGTATTTCTTTGGAAACGAAGTCGAAATCTGCTTATAAATATGAGGCGATTTATCATGCACTTCTAAATCATGTGGATGAATTAGATGAGTCTCCTGTTAAAGAAAAACTTTCCCGATCTCCGATACAAAAAGATATTATGCTATCTTTAATCGTTCAGGGCGAACAATCAGTAAAAGAACTCCGTTATTCTTTCAAAGAGCCTAAACGTGCATTGGAAGCTTTAGAAAAGAAAGGCTTAGTGTCTCATCAGATGATGCGTTTATCACGGCTTCCTGTAACCAATCAGATTTTTAACAAAGTAGAACATCATGATCTCACACAAGAACAGGAAACGGTATTAGATGAAATCACGAAACGGTTGGCACTCGGAAGCTTTCATTCTTTTCTTCTTCACGGTGTTACTGGAAGCGGTAAAACAGAAGTTTATTTGCGTGCTGCGAGAAAGGCACGCGAACAAAACAAGCAAGTGCTTATTTTAGTTCCGGAAATTTCTCTTACGGCGCCCATCATTGGCCGCTTTTCTGCTGGTTTTCCTGAAGATGTCGCATTCTTGCATAGTCAGTTAACGGATGTAGAACGCTACGAACAATGGCAGCAGATAAAAGATGGTGAAAAAAACATTGTCATCGGTGTGCGTAGCGCGGTTTTTGCTCCTCTTGAACGTTTAGGGTTGGTTATCGTCGATGAATCGCATGATTCATCATATAAGCAGTCAGAGCCGGAACCGAGATATCATGCGCGCTTAGTGGCTGAAAAAAGGGCGGTTCTTCAAGATGCTGTCTTTATTGCCGGAAGTGCAACACCGTCGATTGAAACGATGTATCGTGCATATCACGGTAACACACAATTGCTGCGCCTAACGCAACGAGTGAATGACGCTGAGATGCCGGCTGTGGATGTTGTTGATATGCGCTCGAATTCTGTGGATGTCTCTATTTTTAGCGATCAATTGCTTAATAAGGTTCGTCAGACGTTGACAGATGGACAGCAAGTCATTCTCTATCTGAACAAGCGTGGATATTCCAGCTTCTTAATGTGTAGAGAATGCGGCCAGGTGGTAAAGTGTTCAAAATGTGATATTGCGCTTACGCACTATCGGTCCAAAGAAATCTTGCGATGCCACTACTGTCAAGAAATAAAACCCATTCCCCGAAAGTGCCCAAACTGTGGAAGCACTCATGTAGGATTTTACGGGACGGGTATCGAGCAGGTGTATGAAGCGTTTAAAAAAGAATTCCCTAATGTACGTATAGATCGTTTGGATTCGGACGTGATTACTCGCGCCAATCAACATCAAGACATTATTGCCCGTATGCAGTCAGGCGAAACAGAAGTGCTTATTGGCACTCAGATGGTTTCAAAAGGATTCCACTTTCCTAATGTAACATTGGTTGGCGTTATTCATGCAGACATTTCTCTTCACATGCCGGATTATCGTGCAGCAGAGCGCACTTTTCAGCAATTGACTCAGGTGGCAGGTCGTGCCGGACGCGGAGAACATCCTGGACAAGTTTTGGTACAGACATATATGCCGGAGCATCCGGCTATCGTGGCGGCAGCTCATCAAGATTATTTTATGTTTTATGATCGAGAGATTGAGGTACGTAGACAATTACAATATCCGCCTTTTGTGCATATTTTGCGTATTATTTTAAGTGACATGAATCAAGAGAACGCCATTCTTGTTGGTCGCGAGATAACACAAACAATAAATAGCCGATTGGAGCATAATGCTATTTTGTTAGGTCTGTCTCCAGCCCCCATAGAACGTATTCAAAATCGATACCGTTTTCAAATTATAGTCAAATGCGGACGGCTGTCGACGTTACAGAATCTTGCCAATTGGGTGAAGACCCAATATACCAGCTCAAGAATCAGTAAAACTTTGCGGTTAATGGTTGATATTGATCCAGAAAATATTTTATAGTAATCTTGGAGGGTATATATGTCCAGATATCAAATTGTAAAAAAAGGCGATCCTGTGTTGCGTAAAAAAGCGCGTCCGGTCCCCAAAGTGGATGATAAAATTAGAAAACTGATGAAAAACATGGCAGAGACGATGTATCATGCACAAGGAGTGGGTTTGGCAGCACCCCAAGTCGGTATTTCGAAACGGGTGATTGTGGTAGACGTAGGCGATGAACTCTTGAGTCTGGCCAATCCTGTAATGACAGCTAGCACGGGCATACAAAAGGGTCCTGAAGGCTGTCTCAGTGTGCCCGGATTTTGTGGTAATGTGGTTCGAGCTAATAAAATAACCATTGAAGCTTTAAATGAAGCAGATGAGAAAATCATTATTCATGCAGAAGGTTTCAAAGCTCGTGCCCTGCAGCATGAAATGGACCATCTTGACGGGATTTTATTTACCGATAAAGCAACCGATCTTGAGCAAAGCAGTTGAGGGTGAGTAAACGAGTATGAACATTATATTTATGGGGACTCCGGCTTTTGCTGCGACTATTTTAGAAGCGCTTATTGATGATGGAAGAAATGTGGTTGCGGTATATACTCAGCCCGATCGCCAAAAAGGAAGAGGTAAAAAGCTTCTATATTCCGAAGTGAAAACGGTTGCTTTAAAACATCATATACCGGTGGTCCAACCGTCGCATTTTAAAAATCAGGAGGCCCGCTCAGAACTTGCATCCTTTCATGCAGACATTGCTGTTGTAGCTGCATATGGACAGATACTACCTCAAGACGTTTTAGACTTAGTACCCCAAGGATTTATAAATATTCATGCTTCTCTATTACCGGCTTATCGCGGGGCAGCTCCGATTCAATGGGCACTGCGTAATGGTGATAACCAGACAGGTATCAGTTTAATGAAAATGGAGATGGGCATGGATACAGGGCCGGTTTACGCCACTGAAACATACGATATAAAAGAAGAGGATAATGCGAACACTCTTTTTGACACACTAGCCAAGATGGGCGCTAAATTACTTTTGGACAATATTGATGATATCTACGAAGGTCGGACTGAACCCAAGTCGCAAATAGAGTCAGAGGCGACATATGCCCCGAAGTTTTCTGTTGCAGATGAACAGATTAATTGGCAGCTTAGTGCGCATACTTTGGTCTGCTTGAATAAAGCGATGGGCCCGACAACAGGCACGTATTCCTTTTTATACGACAAGCGCATTAAATTTTTAGATGTTTTTGAAGATAAAGAGACAAATTTTGATTTCGGTCGGCCGGGTCAAGTGATTGGTGTCACAAAAGAGGCATTTTACATTCAAACCGGCGACGGCTTTCTTGGTGTAAGAGAGGTTCAACCCTCCGGTAAGAAGCCGATGTCGGCTCGTGCTTTTTTAAATGGCCAGCATCTTACCAGAGATGATATATTTACTTAATTTGAGCCCTGTAAGGAAGGATGACAGTTGTGTTTTATCTTGACTATACTATTGTTTTGTTGATTCCGGGCTTGTTGTTGGGTTTTTATGCACAAAGCAAGATTGGAAGTACTTACCGCAAATATTCTCAAATTTCTAATGTGCAAAATCTGACGGGTTATGATGTCGCAAGACGCATGCTTAATGATAATGGACTACATAGTGTGGAAATCACACAAATCGGTGGTGAACTTAGTGATCACTATGATCCCCGATCTGAACAAGTACGCCTGTCATACGATGTGTATTACGGAACTTCTGTTGCAGCTCTGGGTATTGCCGCACATGAAGTGGGACATGCCATTCAACATGCTCAAGGATACTTTCCGCTACATGTAAGAAATACGGTCATACCGTTAACCAACTTCAGCAGCTTTCTTTATATACCATTGCTCCTACTGGGCATTGCCTTAAGTCACCCTCAGCTCTTGCATTGGGGCATCGTCCTTTTTGCAATTATTGTTTTTTTTCAAATTATAACCCTTCCTGTTGAATTCAATGCCTCCAGTCGCGCCATTCAGACTTTAGGTGGTGAGGGCATTTTGAACACCACAGAACTCCAAGGCGCGAAAAAAGTACTGAGTGCCGCAGCCCTCACATATGTGGCTGCTGCCGTCACTGCTATTCTTCAGCTGCTACGCCTGGTTCTAATTTTTGGAGGCGGCCGCAATGACTGAAGCGAAATCAAGCGCTCGTGAAGTGGCGGTGCGCGTCATCTACCAGATTTTTGAAAAGCGGGCTTTTACCAATCTTGAATTGGACAAAGCCCTTTTTTCTTGTGAATTGAATCATTTAGACAAAAAATTAGCTACAGAAATTGTATATGGCACCGTTAAGTATAAAAATCATATTGATCATATTTTATCCTTTTATCTCAATAAACCACTGGCAAAGGCAGATGCATGGACTCGACAAATTTTACGCATGTCTGTTTATCAGCTGATTTTTCTTGATCGCGTACCGCCACATGCCATCGTTAATGAGGCGGTTAAATTATCACGTGTTTTCACTAAACCGCAAAAACGACAAGATAAATTTATCAATGGTGTCTTACGAAATATCGTACGCAAAGAGCGGAAGGTGCTCTGGCCAGACCGCAACAAAGATTTCCGAAAATATATTTCGCTTTATGAAAGTTATCCATTATGGTTGGTCGACCTCTGGCTAGATAACTTTTCTCAAGACGAGGTTGAAAAACTTGCCAAATGGTTTAACCGTACGCCTTATATGTGGGCAAGGCTAAACAGTTTAAAATGCGATAGAGAAAATTTAAAAATTCTTTGGCAGCAAGAAGGTTTAAGCTATTCAGAGTCACCACAATTGACGGAAGCCTTTATAATAAAAGATTCAAATTCTGTTCGTGGTCTTGCCAGCTTCCAGAATGGTTTGTTCAGCTTGCAGGATTTAAGCTCTATGTATGTGGCTCACGCATTAAAACCCGAAAGTGGAGACGAGGTTTTAGATTGTTGTGCGGCACCTGGAGGAAAAAGCACCCATCTGGCCAGTTTAATGAAGAACGATGGCGTCATTTTGGCGACAGACATTCACCCGCATCGTGTGTCACTTATTAAGGAAGCCTCAAAACGCCTTGGTGCAGACATTGTTGAGACTAAAGTGCAAGATGCCACAAGGTTACCTATTGATTGGACGGAGCGTTTCGATAAAGTTTTAGTAGATGCCCCCTGTTCCGGCTTAGGTGTATTGCATAGACGCGCTGATGCTCGATGGCATCGAGAAGAAGCAGCAATTAGCGAACTTGTCGCTTTGCAGCGTCAAATATTAGAAAATGCAGCACGAACCGTAAAAAAAGATGGTGTGCTCGTCTATAGTACATGCACCATGATTCCGGCAGAAAACGAAGCCCAATGCGACTGGTTTTTAGAAAATCATCCGAATTTTATGCCTGATGCGTTGCCAAATTTGTTTCAGCCTTATTTAAATAACGCCCCGCATATGGCTTGTTTTTCTCCTCTAAGAGATGGGATGGATGGATTCTTTGTGGCCAGGTTTAAAAGGAGAAATTGATGAACGATTTGCGCTCTATGGATTTTAGCGATATGCAGGTCTTGTTGTCTTCTTATGGAGAACCGGCATTTCGTGTCAAACAATTATTTGAATGGGTGCATAGAAAGCAAGTCCATTCCTTGTTGGAGGCTCACAATGTCAGCCGCAAACTAATCGACTGTCTCCAAAATGATCGGTACAGTATCATAAATCCGGAAGTGGTACGCCAGCAAATTTCGGTGGATGCCACTGAAAAATATCTTTTGCGGCTTGCAGACGGAGAGCTTATCGAATCGGTTTTAATGAAATATAGGGGAGATTACAGCAAGAAGCGCAATACACTTTGTGTATCCAGTCAAGTGGGATGTGCCATGGGATGTGCCTTTTGTGCGACCGGTGCCCAAGGATTGACACGGAATCTAACAGTTGGAGAGATTGTCAGTCAGGTGTATGTGGCAAATCAAATTATGGAAAGTGATGCCTTTAATCATGAGGTGAGAAACATTGTTTTTATGGGTATGGGTGAGCCCATGGCCAACTTTGACACTGTTTTGAAAGCCATCAATATTTTATGCGATCCTCAGGGGTGTGATCTTGCACAGCGCCGCATCACCATCTCCACCTGTGGACTTGTGAAAGGCATTCGCGCCCTGGCTGACATGAAAACCGATATCGGTCTTGCTATTTCTCTGCATGCATCCAATCAACATACAAGGGCCCAGCTGATGCCAATTGCCAAGGTGCACCCTTTAAACGAACTGATGGATGCATGCCGTTATTATAATAAAAAAAGTGATCGTCGCATCAGCTTTGAATATGCGTTAATTGCTGGCGTCAACGATACTGATAAGAACATCAGAGAGTTAAAAGGATTACTTGATGATATCAAATGCCATATGAACTTGATACCTGTAAATCCTGTTGCGCATACCAACTATAAAAAACCATCTCTAGAAGCATGTCGTCAATTTCAAAAAAAATTGCAAGATGTGGGCCTCGGTGCGACCATTCGTGAGGCCAAAGGTGCCGATATTGAGGGGGCTTGCGGTCAGCTGCGCGCCCAATATCAAAAGTCTTAGGAGGATAGACTATGGTGGTTTTACAAGCAGAGCACTTGACAAAATCCTATATTGCAACCCCTATATTCAAAGATGTGAGTTTTACCATCAATGAACGTGACCGCGTTGGACTTGTAGGGGCAAATGGTGCTGGTAAAACCACGCTTTTCGAGTGCATCACAGGGGAATTGAGCTATGATTCCGGTCAGATTTATCAATCTGCACAAGTTGAGATTGGCTATCTGGCACAGCATATTACATCTGTCTATGAAGGAACTTTATTTACAGTTGTCATGGCTGCTTTTCACGATGTGTTGGATAAGCGGGAAGAGCTTAATCATTTGGAAGAAGCCATGAGTTCCACATCGGGTAAGGCGCTGGAAGACATATATGATCTTTATGCACGGAAAACGGAAGCTTATGAGAGAGCCGGAGGATATACGTTAGAAAGTCGTGCTAAGGGAATTATACGTGGTTTAGGATTTTCTGAGGAAGATATGAACCGTCCCATTACATCCTTTAGCGGCGGCGAGCGTGCACGGGTTGAGCTGGCCAAATTATTGGTGCGCGAACCTGCTCTCTTGGTTTTAGATGAGCCCACCAACCATTTGGATATAAAAGCTGTGTTGTGGTTGGAGAATCATTTAAAAAATTATCCCGGTACGATATTTATGATATCGCATGATCGCTATTTCTTGGATCAGGTGACCAATCGCATATTTGAATTATCCAACCAAAGACTGAAAACTTACAACGGAAATTACAGCAATTATCAAAAGCGAAAGACGGAAGATGAGTTGGTGCAACATCGTCATTTTATTCAGCAGCAAAAACTTATAAAAAAAGAATCGGCTTTCATAGACCGTTATCGTGCCGGTAATAAAAGCAAGCAAGCGCGTGGTAGAGAAAAGCGGCTGGCGAGGCTTTCGCGTATTGACGACGTGGTTCAAGAAGATCGTATCCATATTCGTAAGCAACAGCTGGAACAATCATCTTTAAAGATTTTAAGTGTGCGTCATTTGAGCAAACACTTTGGAAGTAAAACGGTTTTACTTGATGTGTCTTTTGAAGTGGAGCGTGGAGATAAAATTGGCATTGTCGGTCCCAACGGTGCCGGCAAATCTACCCTATTGAAGGTTTTAACAGGGGATTTGCCCATGGATGATGGAGAGGTGCAATATGGTGCTCACATCAACAGCGCATATTATGATCAGCAACTGACTCTATTAGACGAAAACGCCACCGTGCTGGAGCAAATCTTATATCATACTGATTTGGATTTACCGCAGACCATCTCCGAGCTCGCTCGCATGATGTTTTATCAGGAAGATTGGGAAAAAAAGATCGGCGATTTGTCAGGTGGAGAAAAGGCGCGCATGCTTTTGCTCTTAATTCTTTTGAAAAATCCTAATGTTATTTTGATGGATGAACCCACCAATCATTTGGATATTCGCTCTAAGTCCATTATGGAAGACTACCTAAAAAATTATGAAGGCACACTAATTATAGTGTCGCATGATCGCTTTTTTTTAGATCAGATTTCTAATAAAACCTTTGAGCTTGAGCACGGTCACCTTCATATATATCCGGGCAATTACACGTATTACAAATATAAAAAAGAAGAGCTTTTGTTAAAAAACCTACAGGAAGCTGCAACCCCAAAAACATCATCAACACCAAAGGTTTTAAAGAAAAATACGCATAGTAAAAGCAAACTCAAGGCCGAGAAAGCTCAACTTGAAAGCGAAATAGAAAAATTGGAAGATGAGCTGACTTCAGCCAAAGGCCTATTAAGTGGTAATGCAAGTGAAGATAGTGTTGTGGACTATCAAGCATTGGCCGATCAAATTGATAGAATAGATAAGATGCTTTCCGATTATTACGAAGCCTGGGAAATATGCATGAATAAGATGGAGGAACTGGATCATGTTTAAACCTGAACTGCTCGCGCCTGCTGGTGATCTTGAAACACTGAAGATTGCGGTGGATCACGGTGCCGATGCGGTCTACTTCGGCGCAGAAAAATTCAGCGCCCGTGCATATGCTAAAAACTTTACATTAAAAGATATAAAGGAGGGTGTTCAGTATTGTCACAATCGAGGGGTTAAAGCCTATTGTGCCGTCAACACCTTACTTTTTAATGATGAAGTGTCAGAAGCCATTGAACTTTTATATGACCTGTCATGCGCACAGGTGGATGCGGTGATTGTACAGGATGTGGGCCTGGCTTCTCTTATTCGAGATCATGTGCCTCAGCTTTCTCTTCATGGGTCCACACAAATGGTCATACATAATAAAGAAGGGGTAGAGGCCCTGCGTCAATTTGGATTTGAGCGTGTTGTCTTAAGCCGAGAATGCTCACTAGAAGATATTAAAGGAATTCGAGGAGCAACGGACATTGAACTGGAAGTTTTTATTCATGGCGCCCTCTGCGTTTGCTACTCCGGACTTTGTCAATTAAGCAGCTTTAATGGAGGAAGAAGCGGTAATCGCGGCAATTGTGCTCAGCCGTGCCGGCATAGATATCAGTTGACAAACGATAAGGGACGGATTTTGGATCATGGACATTTGTTGAGCCCAAAAGATTTGGAAACATACGACTATGTTCCTGATCTTATTCAGACAGGCATACATTCCTTTAAAATTGAAGGGCGAATGAAAAAACCTGAGTATATTGCTGCAGTGACGGATGTATATCGTCGGCGTATTGATGGTTATTTTGAAGGGAGACGTCCATCAGTCGATTCTGATAAAAATATGTTGGCTCAAGCCTTTAACCGTGGGGGATTCAGCTCCGGGCATTTGTTTGGTCGTGTGGATGATCGGTTTATTTCAAAAAGATCACCCAAGAACCAAGGTGTGAAAATTGGCTGTGTAACAAATGTAAAAGGCAAGGCCATCGATGTGATGCTGGAAGCAGATATTCAGGCAGGCGACGGTTTTGTCATAAAAAATGACGACGATCAAGATATACTGGCAGGATACTTTTCAAATTGTTTTGTGAATGGCGAGAAAACATCTAAGGGACAAAAAGGAGAGACAATCAGACTGTTATCGTCTCATACTCTGTCTTGGGATAAAAGAGACTGCGCTTGGTTATATAAAACATATGACCATTCTATGAGTAAAGCACTTCTGCAAAAACCGGAAAAAATTAGGCAAGAACTGTTTCAAACCTTAAATGTACACTTGAATATATATATTGGTGCACCGATCTCAGCTGCAGTGACTGTTCAAGAAACTGGCAAGACAGTCTATGTGACAAGTGATTATGTGATTCAGAAAGCAGAAAATCAGCAGACCAATCAAGAGCAGATTAAAGAGCAGTGGGCACGTCTGGGCGGCGTTCCCTTCTGTTTGGGCAAGGTTACTTTAGAAGGCGACGATGGTTTTTTTATCCCTAAAAGTGTGCTCAATAGTTTGAGGCGAGATGCTATTCAGCTGATTTTGGAACCGATACATTCTTTAGATGAAAAAGAAACCTTTATAGAGCGCATATTTGACGATCTGGATCATATTCCCCCTCAATTGAAAATGTGGCCCTCTCCAAAAATTTCGGTTCATGTATCCTCTCTTGAACAGGGACTGATTGCGTTGCAGCAGAAAGCAGATGAAATTATTTATGACTTATCGGCCAAAGGAGCCGGTAGGGAGGCAGATAAAGTAATATCAGCACTTTTTGCTGCATCTTCCGATCAACAATCGGTGTCCGTATCGGCTCCGGCTGTGCTGCATGAAGTGCAAATGAAGGATATGGTCTCACGATTGGAAAAAGCGGCTCGGTTAGGTGTGACCACCTGTCATGTGGGCCATTTGGGTATTCATCAATATCTTAAAAATACAGACCTTTTCTCTCATTTAGCGGCAGATTATACGTTGAACGCCACCAATGATTTAACTTTACGTGAGTGGATGCGTCAAGGATTTGGAGAAGCGCTTATTTCGCCGGAAATGAGTCGAGAGCAGTTGTCGGATCTTTCCATGATTGGAAATTTGCCGTTAGGTATCATTGTTTTCGGCTCTTACCCTCTGATGATATCTGCCTATTCGGTTCTGCAGAGCCATTTGGAAAACAGCGGGTCAAATATGACGGATAAGCTGTATTTAAAAAGCCACACCGATCATCAACTAACACTTATAGAGGACGATTATGGTCGGATGCTTATTTTTGATGAAAGCGTATTATCACTCTATGCTTTAATAGACGATGTGTTTGATCTGTCTTTCGATGTATGGCGCATAGAAGCGAGGACATTTTTACCGGATGCGGTTCGGGTGTCTGTGCAATCTTTTGTAGAAGCTCGGCAACGGCTTCAGACAGGTCAAGCTGGTACATCTTCTCATGGGCTTAAGCAATTACAACACATGATTAAGAAGCCGTTTGTAAATGAACAATTCAAACGAGGGATTCGCCAATGAAGACATTCAACACGATTGCAACTGAAAAAACGCGCCAAAAACTGGGCTATAACACTGTCATTGAGCTGCTTGCAGCTGAATGTACGTCATCACTCGGCAAAGCGCTTGCCGAGGCTCTGCTTCCGGTAAATAATGCTGAATCGGTGCGACAGGCGCAAATACAGACTTCAGAAGCTCTTTTTGTGCGTCGTGTTGATCCGGATATTCCTCTAGGAGGTATCATTGATATCAATGAAGTGTTGGAACGGCTGTCTTTAGGTGGCAGCTGCGAAGGTCAAGATTTTCTGTCCATTTTAGATGGACTGTATGCTTCTCGCCGTTTACATGTGTTTTTTACGGAGCGACATAAAGATAGTGATATCCCGACGTTAAAGAATATGGCAGAGAATTTACGAGTGATGGATGTGTTAGAAAAAGATATTGCGCGAAAAATTTCTGATGATGGGCATGTACGTGACCGCGCTTCTGAAAAACTTCATAGTTTGCGCAGCCGCATTGAACATGCTCGGCAAGATATACGCAACTACATGGATCATCTTTTACACAACGTGGAGATGGCAGATGTCTTGCAAGAAAAGATTGTCACAATGCGCAACGATCGCTTTGTTATTCCTGTGAAACAACATTATCGAAATCGTGTGCCCGGTATTGTGCACGACCAGTCTGCGAGCGGTGCAACCGTATACATTGAACCTCTGAAGGCCGTCGAAAAAACCAACGACTTGCAGGAAATGATTCATGATGAGATGCTTGAAGTGCGCAGAATTTTAAGTGAGCTGGCCGATCATACGCGCCCTTATGTAAGTGATTTAAAAGAAAATATGCGTATTTTGGCTATCATCGATTTTACCTTTGCCAAGGCGCGTTTGGCAGAAAAAATGAACGCTGTGTGTCCCGATGAAGCATCGGACGGGAGTTTTTACTTTAAAAATGCCAGACATCCCTTAATTTCCAAAAACACGGTGATTCCCATTACGTTGGGTTTGGATGATGAAAGAAGAGCACTTATCATCACCGGTCCCAATACAGGAGGCAAAACGGTTACTTTAAAAACCTGCGGACTTTTTGTTCTCATGTATCAAGCGGGACTTCATTTGCCCTGTGACGCTCAATCGTATGCAGGACTTTTTGACCATGTGTTTGCGGACATCGGAGATGAGCAAAGTCTCGAACAGTCTTTAAGCACCTTTTCTTCCCATTTGGTGAATATACGCGAATTCTTTGATCATATAGATGAAAATACACTCGTATTATTTGATGAACTAGGCGCAGGCACCGATCCATCAGAAGGTGCAGCTCTAGCCACGGCACTTTTAGATGCGGTACTTGCAAAAAAAGGTCGGGTATTGGCCACCACCCATTATAGTGCTTTGAAAAAATACGCCTACAATAATGAATATGTAGAAAATGCCAGTGTGGAATTTGATCCAAAAACGTTGCGGCCTACCTACAAATTGCTTGTTGGCTTGGCCGGAAGCAGTAATGCATTGGAAATTGCACGTCAGATCGGTATATCAGCGGATGTTATCGATCATGCAACGCGGCTATTAAATGAAAACACCTCTGAGTCTCAAAAAATTTTGGATAATTTGGAAGCGCTGCAGTTGGAAATGACAATGAAGGAAGAGGCGCTGGATGAACTGGAAAGAGAGCTTTCTAAGAGAGAACAAGAT
>JAEZVS010000172.1 GCA_023443145.1 Bacillota bacterium
GTGCCATCCTGGGCGGTCTCCTGGGCGGTATCATCGTCAACCGTATATCTGAACGTTTTTATGATAACCTTTTTATTGGCGTCATTTGTTTAATTTTAACCATAAATTGCCTGAACCTCATCAAATACCTGACTTAACCCAAGAGAGCTGATTTCAAAGGCCACAGAAAAACCTATGAACACCAAAAACGGCACCCCATTCTTTTTCGTATGCCCTAAATATTTCCATATCGCATGCATCTTCGCTGCGCGCCAACATGTTTTTTCTGAGTACTTCCGTCAAAGACCTGTCATGGATTTCTGCATACGTTTTCATGATATTTCATTCGTCGTCGAAAATTCTTAAACGAATAACGGATATGTTCATTCCTCTTTTTCATGTATTTTCAGCTTCATTCCGCAGTATAAAAGCGGCGCTGATACTTTAAAAGAATGCAGCACAACCGACTATATAAAACGCTTACTTTCGCAGAAATTTTGTGTGTCCGCTGAAAACATGGTACCGGAACAAAAAATCCCTTGCTCCACCGCCAACCGGCCGTCGGGCAAGGGATTTTGTCATTTAACCGTTCACGGCTTGTTGCAACAGCTCGTAAGAATGAATGAGCGCTTTCGTATCATGGATGTAGCTCACCGTCATCAGTTCCTGCACCTGATGGCGTTCCTGAAAACGCTGCCACAAACTTTGCACCGTTTCCACAGCGCCGACAAAGGCGGTGCCGTGGCGCATATCCAGCAAAATTTTCCGGGCGCTGGAAAGGTTTTCCCGAAAATCCGGATCCGGCTTGGCTATCAAACGGGATTGCCCGCCGCCGGAAAAGTTAATCAAATACATTTGTTGGGCGGTGGTATACCAGTAATCGGCTTCCTCATCACTTTCGGCCACCACCGTATTCACGCAGGCGATTTTATACGGCCGGGACAGCACCCGGGACGGGCGAAAGGCTTTCTCGTAAATGGCAAAGGCATCGCTCGCCGGATGATCGCTGAAATGGGCGGCAAATGCATAGGGCAAGCCCATGCGCCCGGCCAGTTCGGCAGATACAAAGGAGCTGCCCAGAATGTAAAGGGGCACATGGGTGCCCACCCCGGGATAAGCGCGCACAGGGCCTTGTTCTTCTTCATCGGAAAAATAGATCTGCAATGCTTCAACGTCTTCGGGAAAGGTCTTGGACGAATGGGCACTGCCGGTATTGAGCACGCGGTTGGTTTGGCGATCGGTGCCCGGCGCCCGGCCCAGCCCCAAGTCTACCCGATCGGGATAGAGGGTGGCCAAGGTGCCGAAACGCTCCGCCACTTGCAAGGGCACGTGGTTGGGGAGCATCACACCGCCGGAACCGACACGAATGCGCTCTGTGCGCGACAGCACATAGCCCATGATGAGATCGGTGGCGGAACTCATCACCCCGGCAAAATTGTGGTGCTCGGCAATCCAGTAACGGGTATAGCCCATGCCTTCTGCTGCCACGGCCAAATCGCCCACACGCTCAATGGCTTCTTTGGCGCTTTCGCCTTCATAGCGCGGTGCCAGATTTAAGATTGACAGAGGCAAACGTTCCTGATTCATATCCATCTTCCTTTCATGTTCACACGCAAGATGCATACCGACTCTTACGGCTCACATACCCAAGGTGTGCGGTGCGCAAAAAAAGCCCGCCGAAAGGCGGGCTGATGCATCGATCATGCCTATCCATGGAGAGCGTTGCGCTGTCGTCAAACCGGCGCTTTAGCCGCTCACCATAAGCAAGAGCTCCCGAATAAGTTTACAGGCCACGGCGGTGGAGACGCCGCTTTGGTCATAGTGGGGGGATAATTCGTTCACATCCACGCCCACAATGCGCAAATTTCGCAACTGCAAGATGGCTTTGAGAAGCTCGCTAAAACTCACCCCGCCGGCTTCCGGCGTGCCGGTGCCCGGAAAAATAGAGGGATCGAGCACATCCAAATCGATGGTGAGATAAACGGGCACCCCTTCCAGTTCTGCCGCCACTTTTCCGGCGGCGGCCACAGTAAAGGGATGGAAATCGCTGTGTGCCCGTGCAAAGTAAAACTCGTCCTGAGTGCCGCTGCGAATGCCCAGCTGGTGGATGTGACCGCCCAGCAGGTCATAGATGCGGCGCATAACGGTGGCGTGCGAAAGAGGCGCACCCAAATAATCCTGACGCAAATCGGCGTGGGCGTCAAACTGGATGACGTGCAAATTGCTGTAGGTTTCAGCCAGAGCTTGCACCGCCCCTAGTGTCACCAGATGTTCCCCACCGACCATAAAGGGAATCTTATCATCGTTCACAATGGCGCGCACCATGCCTTGAATCTGGGACAGTACCGGTTCCACCGCGCCAAAGGGAAAAGTAAGATCGCCCACATCACATACACGGATGTTTTCCAAGTCTTTATCCTGGTAGGGGCTATAGGTTTCAATGCCGTCGGACTCGGCGCGCACCGCCGCCGGACCGAAACGGGTACCCGGCCGAAAGCTGGTGGTGCCGTCAAACGGGGCGCCAAATAAAACAATATCGGCATCTCGCCACTCGTGTTCACAGGCAATAAACGTTTGGGTGTTGCGTTCCATAAACCCTCCTACTCCACTGCTTCCAGAAGCCTTTGCACATAATTGGGCAGGGCAAAAGAGCCTTTGTGCAAATTGGGATTGTAATAACCAGTTTCCAGTCTGCGCGCCAACCAACGGGCCGCATCCAGATCTTTCACCGGATGATATTTTTTAGACGCGAAACCGAAAAGCCAATGTCCGCTGGGATAGGTGGGAATATGGGCCTGATACACCCGCGCATAAGCGAAACTTTCCACAATGCGCTTGTGGGCACGCTGCATGGCGCGCGCATCTTCCGGATAAAAGGGGCTTTCATGCTGATTTACCATGATGCCGTCGTCTTTCAGCGCTTTAAAGCAGTTGCCGTAAAATTCTTTGGTAAAAAGCCCTTCCCCCGGTCCGAACGGATCGGTGGAATCGACAATAATGAGGTCATATTCATTTTGGGGACGGCGCACAAACTTGAGGCCGTCTTCAAAATAGAGATGCACCCGCTCATCATCAAAGCCGCAGGCGGTCTGCGGAAGATATTTGCGGCACACATCGATGACAGCCTTATCAATTTCCACCAAATCGATGCGGCGAATCTCCGGATAACGGGACAATTCTCTGGCCACACCGCCGTCACCGGCGCCGATCACCAGCACATTTTCCACACTGGGATGCACCGCCATGGGCACATGGGTGATCATCTCGTGATATATAAACTCGTCTTTTTCGGTGAGCATCATATAGCCATCGAGGGTGAGAAAACGGCCAAATTCCGGACTTTCAAACACGTCAATGCGCTGAAAATCACTTTCTGCGCTGTAAAGCTGACGGTCCACCTGAATGGAGAGCTGTACCTTTTCGGTGTGGGGCTCGGTAAACCATAGTTGCATGATATCACTCCTCAATGATGTTCAAGTGGCGCACATTCATATCTTCGGTGCCGGTGAGAGAACAGCCTTTTTCTTTACTGTAGCGGATGTAGGCCACAATATCGGCCGTGACCCGCTCTCCCGGAGCCAGAATGGGAATACCCGGCGGGTAGCTCATCACGAATTCGGCGGCGATGTGTCCTTCCGCTTCAGACAAAGGTACCGAGCGCTTGGGCGCATAGAACGCACGATGCGGGGTCATGGCCACCACCGGGCTGATGTATTCCTGTTCCATCAAATTGGTGGCGTCGCGCTTATAGCGCCGATGAATGTCGGCCAAAGCCGATATCAGCCGTTCCATATCTTTGGGACGGTCGCCAATGGAAAGATAGGCCAACAAATTGCCCAAGTCGCCGAATTCGGTTTGAATGTCGTACTCATCCCGCAGAATGTCGTATACTTCAATCCCCGCCAACCCCAACTGGAGGGTGTTGATGGATAACTTTGTGCGGTCAAAATCATAGATGGCATCCCCATCAATCAACTCATCGGCATAGGCGTAATAATCGCCAATGGCGTTGATTTCCGAACGGGCATATTCGGCCATGGCCATCACTTGCGCAAAGGCCTCCCGACCGCGAATGGCCAAATTGCGCCTGCTCACATCCAGCGATGAGAGCAGGAGATATGAACCGCTGGTGGTCTGGGTCAAATTGATGATTTGCCGCACATAATCGGCGTTCATCTCCGGGCCTATGAGCAGAAAGGAACTTTGGGTGAGAGACCCGCCACTTTTGTGCATGGACACCGCCGCCATATCGGCACCGGCGGCCATAGCTGAAATGGGCAGACCTTCACCAAAATAAAAATGGGTGCCATGGGCCTCATCGGCCAGCACCTTCATGCCTGCACCATGGGCCAGACGCACAATTTCTTTAATATTGGAGCAAATGCCGTAATAGGTGGGGTTGTTCACCAGCACCGCTTTCGCTTCCGGATGCTCGCGAATGGCGGCGGCCACATCATCCACCCGCATGCCCAAAGAGATACCCAACGTACTGTTGGTTTGAGGATTGATGTAAATGGGCACCGCATCCACCAGCACCAGGGCATTGATGACACTGCGATGCACATTGCGCGGCAAAATAATGGCATCCCCCGGCGCCAAGACCGAAAGAATCATAGCCTGCACCGAACTGGTGGTGCCGCCCACCATGAGAAAAGCATGGGCCGCCCCGAAGGCGTCGGCCGCCAATTCTTCCGCCTGCCGAATCACGGAGACGGGATGACACAAATTATCCAAAGGCTTCATCGAATTGACATCCACCGACACACATTTTTCACCTAAAAAACGGGTCAGCTCCGGATTGCCCTTTCCCCGCTTGTGCCCGGGCACATCAAAAGGCACCACCCGATTTTGCTTAAAATCGTCAAGTGCCGTTAATATGGGCGTTTGTTGCTGATCCGGTTTCAAAGGGCTCCCTCCTAATACACGTTGGTGCCGGAAAAAATCTCAATCATTTCACGGCGCAGGTTTTCGCTGATCGTCAACCGCTGCTGCGGCGGAATTTCATAAGCATCGGTGTTAAAGAGATAGTTTTGCAAATCCAGCTCTTTGATGAGCATTTTGGTGTGATAGATATTGTGCTGATATAAGTTGATGTCGCAGGCATCGTAACGGCGAAGGGTGTCTCCGTCAATAAAATCTTGAATGGACGTCATCGGGAGATCGTTAAACACTTTCCGTCCGTTGACATCGCGCGTAAAGCCGCGCACCCGATAATCCATGGTGATGATGTCCGAATCAAAACTGGAGATCAGATAATCCAGCGTGGAAAGCGGACTGATTTTGCCGCAGGTGGCCACATCAATATCCACCCGAAAGGTGGCAATGGCGTTTTCCGGATGATATTCGGGATAGGTGTGCACCGTTACGTGGCTTTTGTCCAAATGGGCCACAATGGTATCGGGTTCGCGCACATCCGAATCCCGCGTGCGACGGGCCATGGCCTCTTCGGCAATCATAATGGTGACGCTGGCGCCTTGGGGATCGTAATCCTGCTGGCTGACGTTTAACACGTGGGCGCCGATCATGTCGGTGACATTCAGCAGAATATCGGTGAGACGATCCGAATTATACTGCTCATCAATATAGGCCACATAGTCTTCCTGTTCACGGCGGGTTCTGGCATAGCATACATCGTAGATATTGAAGCTTAAGGCTTTGGTGAGATTATTAAAGCCATACAACCGAATTTTATCGTCCATATGTCATGCCCCTTTCCATAAAAAAAACCGAACATGCTTGGCATCACCCGGGGTCGCCCGTATGACGCTGCACATTCAGGCTACGATAACGCCTTTGTCGACGTCTATGAAACTTTTAAAAGTATAGCAGTTTTTTCACGCCCCGTCAATTGATTGTGCCGATTGTCTCCTGTCACGAAGACGTGTTTCACATTGAATGACAAAAGGTATATAATAAATACTTGAGAAAAGATGAAAGGACGAATACATTCATGAACAAAGACCTGACCACCCTGCAGCAAAAGGTTGAAGACCTCTATCGTCAACTCGTAGAAACCGCCCATCACTTAGAAGCTTCCTGTCAAAAAGAAGGCAAAGAAGTGCATCCGCTTATCCAAGATTTGGCTGCACGCCATCAAGCATCTGCCGAACCTGCCAAAGGCGGCTTAAAGAATTTGGCCAAAGACAAACTGGCCACCATCAAAGCCGGTGCTGCCGGCGCTGTTGGCCTCTTAAAAGAAAAAGGCGGGGAACAAAGCCAAGGTCTTAAAGAAAAGGCCGCCGACGTGTTCAACGATGTGCGTGAAAAAGTCGTTGACGTGAAAGAAGACGTTCAAGAAAAAGTCGAAGACGTCAAAGAAAAGGCGGAAGATAAAGCCGCCGACGTGAAAGACGCCGCCCAAAAGAAAGCGGACGACGTCAAGGAAAAGGCCGCTGAGGTGAAAGAAGACGTTCAAGAAAAAGCCGAAGACGTCAAAGAAAAGAGCGATAAAAAACCGAAAAAATCAACCGGTCGCAGCCAGAACAAAAAATCCGACAGCAAAAAACCCGCAAATAAAGCGGCCCTGCCTTTAGAAAAACCTTTAGAAGTAAAAGAACCAAATTTTAGTGAAGATATTAAAAATATGGACAACACCAGTATTCACTCGGTAGAAGATCCTGCTTTTGACGGCAAAGGTCCGGCGGCATCCACTGCTAAAAAAGCATCTCAAGGCAGCACCGCACCTGCCGCCACCAACGATTTGCTAAAGCCCGGCAAAGAAGATAAAAAACCGGCACCTAAAAAGAAATAATCTTGACCGACCGAGCCTCTGAAAGAATGTAGGATAGCGCACACAGGCAACACCAAGTAAGTGCTGCACCCAAAAAACGCAAAACCGCCCGTTGTCTGATAAACGAGCTCCGACAAAAGCCCCCTGATGTAAAATCAGGGGGCTTTTCATATTAAAGCGCAAGGACCAGCATGCATTCATCGCTTTTAAGCAGCTCTCTTCAGCAACAAAAGATCTCAAAATTCCTTACAACGTTGTTTCGCTTTGCTTGTTATTGAGATACTGTATATAATCTTTCCCCCATACCTCAAGCACAGCCAGCACGGTCTGAAATTTCTCTCCAATTTCACTCAGGCAATATTCCACTTTCGGCGGAATTTGTTGATATTCTTTTCGGATAATCAAACCCTCATTTTCGAGCGTCTTTAATTGTCTGGACAAAGTCGTATGGGTGATTTCTTCCGGCATGCGCCGTTGTAATTCATTGAATCGCACCGGCCCTTCAGACAACTGATACAGAATGTACATCGACCATTTGCCGGTTAAAACTTTTTGGGCTGTAACGTAGGGACACTGCCCGAATAAACTCTTCTCCATTGATACGCTCCTTTTTGATACCACTATCCATTAATATCGTACTTGTTATTTACATCCTACGATATATAATTATAGTGCCAAACAGAAAAAACACAATCGAAACTTTGAAAGGAGTTTTACAATGAACAAGGCAACCGAATATTTGAAGACTTGCGGCACATTCTATCTCGCCACTGTTGAGGACGGCCAGCCTCATGTACGTCCCTTTGGTGCTGTTTGCGAATTTGAGGGAAAACTGTACATTGTCACCAACAACCAGAAAAAAGTCTACCGACAGATGAAAGCCAATGGCAAAGTAGAGCTTTGCGGTATGGACAAGGGCACATGGATTCGCGTGGAAGGGGAAGTCAAAGAAGACACGCGCCGCGAAGCCCGCGTCGCTATGATGGAAGACAACAAAGCAACTTTGAGCACTATGTATACGGTGGATGACAATCTGATGACCGTATTCTATTTCGAAGATGCGACAGCAACCATTTATTCATTTAGCGATGAACCTGAAGTCATTCAGCTGTAAAAAATAAAAAAGGCTGCGGTGATACGTCCGCAGCCTCTTTTCTATTTATAGACCGATCATCCGATGGCACAACCCTGCCCTTTCTACTGCGCCGGTATATCCACCAATTCTCGAAAATGCGCAGACCCATCAACATGGATGATGATGTGAAACAACCGCTCAGCACATCATTTCTTTAAGCGTGGGCCCAAAATATAAAAAAACAAGCGGTCTGTGCCAAAGCACAAACCGCTTATGCCTCGAGCCGGAATCGAACCAGCGACACAGGGATTTTCAGTCCCTTGCTCTACCGACTGAGCTATCGAGGCAACCGACGCAGATGGGGCTCGAACCCACGACCTCCAGCGTGACAGGCTGGCATTCTAACCAACTGAACTACTGCGCCTGATGGAC
>JAEZVS010000093.1 GCA_023443145.1 Bacillota bacterium
GTTTTATATAGTATTTTAAACCATATCCAGAATAATCGGTTTTGGATTAACCTCTTCTTTTGTAACCGAGATGCCTTCTTTTAAAATATCCAACACAGAATACAAATACTTGGCGCGCGTTATTTCATAATGCAACTGAGCAATGCGCTCTCCGGGAAAAACAGGATCGCCGACTTTTTTATACAGTACAATACCGGACATGGGATCAATGGATTTTCCGTCAAAACGGCCTGCGCCCAGTCGATTGGCTGCTTCTCCGAAAAGGTATGCATTCATTTCTGAGATATATCCCTCTTCATCGCTATAAAAATCAAAAGTAAATTCCGATTCCATATGGCTCAATTCATCCAAGTGACCGCCCTGATATTGCACCATATCTAAAAATTTATGATGCGCTTTACCGGATATCAGCGATTCCATAAGTTGCTCTTTACGCTCTTCCGGTGTGACGGACACATCGATGAAACCAACCATTTCCGATGCTAAAGCTAGACAAAGTGTTACTAAGGGCCCGGTGGTCGTCTCGCCTTTAAGAACCGCCAGCACTTCCTGAATTTCTAAGGCGTTGCCGATGGTCGTACCCAGCGGTTCGTCCATGGAAGAAAGAACGGCACGAGACTTTTTCCCTGCACTGAACATCAGATCATTCATTCCCAAAGCAAGTGCGCGGGCGTTCTCTAATGTTTTCATAAAGGCCCCTTTTCCAACTTTAATATCAAAAACCACACCATCTGCGCCGGCAGCCAATTTTTTACTGACAATGCTTGACGCAATCAATGCCGGTTGATCCACCAACTGTTTGCGATGTCTGAGATCGTACATTTTCTTATCTGCCGGGGCTAATTTCTCCGTGGCGCTGCCGATAAATAAGCCGATATCCGTTAACTGTCGGTGTATATTGGAAATATTGTGCACAACCTGACATCCCGGTATGCTTTCGAGTTTATCAACAGTGCCCCCGGTATGTCCCAAGCCGCGACCGGATAATTTTATAACAGGAATGTCTAAGGAGGCCACCAGTGGGGCCACAATCAAACTGGTCTTATCTCCCACGCCCCCTGTACTGTGTTTGTCTACATAGATTTCAGAGCTCTGGGGGGAATGCCACGACATCACATCTCCTGAATCTCGCATGGCGAATGTCAGCGCTTTGGTTTCTTCGGCGGTTAATCCATTTTTGTAAACTGCTTGCAACCATGGTAGAAAATCTTGCTCGTCAAGCATATCATGCGCATAAGCCTCAATTAATTTTTGAATGTCTTGAGAGCGATTCACACCGCTGTTTTCTTTTTCTACTGTCATTGTTTGTACCAAGTTGACCAAGTCATGTATCATATGTGTGCCTCCATACAGTTGAAAATATCATTGTGAAAAGACTGACCTTGCCCGCTATAATGTGACAATTGAAAAATATTGGCTATAGTGCACGAAATATCTGCATAAGAGGTTCGATCTGGTATGACGCGCCCCTGCTTCATTTTTTTAGAATAAAAGACGATAGGAATATATTCTCGTGTATGGTCGGTACCCGCTGCCATCGGATCACAGCCGTGGTCCGCTGTCAAAATCAGCCAATCATCCGGCGACATTTCTGCAATAAATATATGCAGCCACTCATCAAAGATCTTCAGTGCTTCTGCGTAACCGGCTACATCGCGTCGATGTCCATAAAGCATATCAAAGTCGACCAAATTGGCAAAGATGAGCCCTTTTTCTTTTTCTTTTGACCATTGGCTGATTGTGTGCATACCATCTACATTATCGGAAATTTTAACTTTGTCCGTAAAAGCCACACCGGGGAAGATGTCGCTGATTTTTCCTACTGCATATACAGGTATTTGCTCACGAAGCAAATCGTTTAAAAGATGCGTGTGCGGTGGTTCAAGCGCAAAATCTTTTCTATTTTGGGTGCGTACAAAATGCGCCGCATCGTTACCGACGAAAGGACGTGCAATGATGCGATTGACACATACATCCGGGGCCATCAAACGCGTTCTCAATAGTCGACAAATATCGTAAAGGTCTGATGGCGGTATCACCTCTTCGTGAGCGGCAATTTGCAACACGCTATCAGCGGAAGTGTAGACAATGAGGTCACCGCTTTCAAGGTGTGTTTCTCCCAGTTCTTTTACAATTTCTGTACCAGAAGCACACACATTCCCAATAACCCCACGTCCAGATATGGACTGAATCATTTCAATGACAGCATCCGGAAATCCATTTGGAAAAACCGGGAAGGCACTATTGGTGATCACGCCGGCTATTTCCCAATGCCCAATGACCGTATCTTTTCCGTTGGAGGCTTCTCGTGCACGTCCGATCAGCGCTTGCGGATTTTCTGAACCGGATTGGACCAGGTGTCGCAATCCAAGATTTATTAAAGTCTCAAAGGAAAAATTGTGACTTTCTGCATACTCAAAGACATGTTTTAGTGTGTTGACTTCTAATGAATCGCCAAAATAGGGCGCATCCGGTAGAGCGCCGACGCCAAGACTATCTAAAACAATTAAATGAACTTTCATATGAATCCTTTCAAGATTTAGGACCGTGGATGTGCCTCGTGATAAATGTGTAAGACGTCATCTCTAAGAAGGTGGGTATATACTTGCGTGGTTGAAATGGTGGCGTGACCCAGCAATTCCTGAATCAAGCGCAAATGAGCACCTTTAGCCAACATATGGCTGGCAAAAGAGTGCCGTAAGATATGCGGATAAATTTGTTTGTGCTCATCTAAATGCGTTTGATGCGCATATTTCTGCATCATTCGCCATACGGTTTGACGGGACAATCCTTGCCCTCGATTGTTTAAAAAAAGATACGGTGTATGATGAGCCATCTTTACAGCAGGGCGCGCAATGGATAAATAATTTCGAACGGCATCCTGCGCTTTCTTGCCGATAGGCACAATGCGTTCTTTATTACCTTTACCAATCACGCGGACATATTCATCGTCCAAAAAAAGTTGATCAATTTTTAAGCTTGTCAATTCGCTGACACGCATGCCTGTTGCGTAAAGCAATTCTAAAATGGCGCGATCTCGAGCGCCATTTTTGCTTTTCTCATCAGGAGCGGATATGAGCAAATCGACTTCAGCGATGGTCAAAACATCCGGTAGAGTATCTTCAGCCTTTGATAATGCTAAATGAATGTCAGTATCACCTTCGCCCATTTCGGCATGTAAAAATTTGAAAAAACCTCGAATGGCTGAAATACGTCGGTTAAGGGAGCGCTTGCTTAGGTCTTGCGCCATTGTTGTTATAATAAGGTTTAATGCTTGCTGTGACATGGAATGCACATGATCAATTTTTTCCCGCTGGCAAATGCATAAAAAAAATGTTAAATCGCGTCGGTAGCTTTGAATCGTGTTGTCTGAGAGTCCACGTTCACTGATCAGATAAGCCAAGTAATCGTTAAGTAAAAGACTGTTTTTCCTAGTTAGTTCATTATTCTTTTCAGTCATGTGACACCTTTCGAATGGGCGCATATTTTAGAATGAGATTTTTCGTGCCGAGCTCTGGAAATGTCACTGAAAGCTGAGATAAATCACCTGTCATGCCTTTGGCCACCACAACCCCGCGACCCCAGCTGTCGTGTTCGACGTAATCTCCAATTTCATAAATGGCATCTTCATTGC
>JAEZVS010000096.1 GCA_023443145.1 Bacillota bacterium
TCTTTATACCCAATGGCCTGCATTGCTCGGTCAGATAAAGACAAACCGCGATTTTTTAATTCGTTCACTTCATCGATCAGGCCTTCCTCCAACATAGCATCCACTCTTGATTCAATTCTTTTATAAAGTTGCTCTCGATCCATTGTTAGTGCGTAAGCGCGCATGCGATAGCGCGGATGAGCATATTGTGCACGCATATCATGATGTTGTGAAAACAATTTTCCGGTGATTTGAATGACTTCGAGAGCACGCACAATTCGCTTTTGATCAGATGGACTGATTTTTTCTGCCGCTTGAGGATCTTTTTCTTGCAACAAACGATAGTAATATTTCAGTCCCTTATTGGCGATGCCTTCTTCCAGTTCAGTGCGCACTTCATTTGATTCACCTACTTCAGAAAAGTGATAATCGTAAAGCAGCCCATTCACATAAAGGCCTGTGCCGCCACATAAAATAGGCAAATGCCCCCGACTGTTGATTTGGGCTATTGAATTGGCAGCATCCCGCTTGAAATCAGAGGCCGTATAACCTATTTTCGGATCCGCCACATCAATGAGGTGATGTGGTATTTCTGCCATTTCGTCTTTTTTTATTTTTGCACTGCCAATATTCATGCCCTGATAAACTTGTACCGAATCTCCGGATATGATTTCTCCTTTAAGGGCTCGGGCCAATTTTAAACTAAGGCTGGTTTTTCCGATGGCGGTCGGTCCCACCAAAACAAGCAGTTTGTTCATAAAACCTCCTAGTGATCTTTTTCCGGATAACTTCCCCGTTTAAATAAATGATATAAATCATTCATGGTGATCTTTGTGATAATGGGCCGACCATGGGGACAGGTATGCGGATTTTTTAATTGACTAAGATCTTTCAGCAGTTTTTTCATTTCATCCTGGCTTAAGGGCCAGTTTGCTTTCACAGCACCTTTACATGAGGCTGTAGTCACCACTTTATCCCTTATATCGCCCATGGTGAGATGAGGCTGATTTTCTAATGAATCAATTAGATCAAGAATAAACTCCTGGTGATTATTGATCTCGTACAAAATCACCGGTAAGCCTTTTAATTCGTAATGTCTGCCATCAAGATGCGCCATGATAATACCCAAATCACGCAATTTAAAAATGTGCGCCGTAAAGCTTGATTCTTGAGCAGGCGTCAAAGTGATGGACACCGGCACAGCCAGCATTTGAATATCGATGTGCTTTTCTTCTTCTAAACGTTTGTATTTATCATACAGCAGCCGTTCATGGCAGGTGTGCTGGTCAATAATATACAGAGCATGTTTGTTTTGCGCCAATATAAACGTATTGTTCAGCTGACCGATAATGGAAAGATCTTGTATATCGTGAATGTTGATATTTTGAGATAGATCTTCTGAAAAGTCATAATGTAAAAAGCCTCGGCCATCATCCAACACACTCAAAGGACTTGCAGGCACTTTTTCATGAGTATCACATTTATTATTGCTTGCTGTATATATATGAGATGAATCACAATCATCAGCTCTGTGAAAAGAAAACGACGTATCTTTTACCGGTTGGGAAAGCCGTTCGGAAAAATCAAATGTTTGCTCACGGCCCTCACTATATTTGTTCATTTTCTTAGATAATGTTGCTCTATCAAAAAGAACAGAAGATTGCTCATAAGTATCAACCGTCGGTTCCTCCACAAAAATGGCCTCATCGGCTTCATGCTGAACGTCCAGCTGCACCGCTACCTTACTCTGCCAAATGGCATCACGCAGCGCATCTAAAAGCGTATCACGAAAACGGTTCAATTGAGTAAGCTTCACTTTTGTTTTTGCCGGATGCACATTGACATCAATTGTCTCCGTAGGCACAGTTAAATGGAGCAATGCAACAGGGAATCTTCCTTTGGGAATATAGCCTTCATATGCCTGTTCAACAATAGAAGAAAGCTCTTTGTTCTTCACCAGGCGCTGGTTTACAAATAAAGTCAATTGGTTCCTGTTGTTTCGTGTAAACGTAGCGTCAGCCAACCAGGCTTCTACAAAGGTATTGGTGGAAATCTCCAAGCGCTTTAAATGAATGATGTGGCCATTCATTTCGCTTCCGTAAAATAGAGCCATGCGGCTTTCAACATCATTGTAACCTGCCGTGTGAAAAACCACTTTCTTATCATTTATGATTTTAAAATCAATGTGGGGATAAATTAAAGTATAGCGGGCCAGCATATCAAAAGCCAAGTGAAACTCTTGGTTTGGCGTTTTTAGAAATTTTCGACGAGCAGGCACATTGAAAAAAAGGTTATTGACTTCAATAGTGGTTCCTTTTTCCGGTGAAGTTTGAGTAAGCTGATAAGCCGTATTGGGATTTTTTTCAAAGAGCCAAGCAGGCTCATCTTTGCTTTGTCCACTGAGCGCTTTTATTTGAGAAACCACCGCTATGCTGGCCAATGCTTCTCCTCGAAACCCAAAGCTCTGAAGTGCAAACAAATCATTAAAATCAGAGATTTTACTGGTGGCATGCCGTTGAAATGCCAAAGGCAAATCTTCTTTGGACATGCCGGATCCGTTGTCTGTGACGGCAATTTTCCGTATACCACCTTGCTCAAATTGAAAGACAATTTCTGTGGCGCCAGCATCAATTGCATTCTCTAACAGTTCCTTAGCTACAGAAACCGGTCGTTCGATGACTTCGCCGGCAGCAATTTTATCTGCTGTATGAGGGTCCAATACATGAATTTGAGCCATAATCATCCCTGACTTTCTAATATGTTTCTCGCTTTAGCTTGCCATTTGATAAATGAATTTAAAAGTTCACCCACCGATAATTTTTCAACATCGGTACTCGCAAGAGCACTTATAAAGGTGGCGTATGACTCTAGCTGTCGTGCCATATCAATCGCCTGCTGATCGATTGATGGAGAAAAACTTTCCTTCTCTTTCTCCAAATACCGTAAAACATCATCAGCCATATTGAGTACAGAATTGGGCAAACCGGCCATCTTAGCCACATGCACACCATAGCTTTTATCGGTAGCACCCGGCACAATACTGTGCATAAAGATAACATTACGATCTTCTTCTTTCACTTTAACCGAGTAGTTTACAATACCCGGTTCTTCCTCTGCGAGAACAGTCAGTTCATGATAATGTGTTGCAAAAATTGTAAAACATTTGATGGTGTCATTGATATAGCGTGTGATGGCATATGCGATGGAAAGTCCATCGTAAGTACTGGTGCCCCGTCCCACTTCATCTAAAATGACCAAACTGTCAGCAGTCGCATTATTTAAAATATTAGACACTTCATTCATTTCAACCATGAATGTACTCTGGCCGCTGGCCAGATGGTCATTGGCACCAATACGCGCAAATACGCGGTCAAACACGCACATTTCTGCTTGCTCGGCCGGAACAAAAGAGCCCACTTGCATCATGATAACCGCTAGAGCAATACTCCGACAATATGTGCTTTTACCACTCATATTTGGGCCTGTAAGAATAATAAAGCGGCCTTCTTGCTTATCAAAAACGCATGTATTGGCTGTAAAAGCGCCATCCAGAAGGGTACGCTCTACAATCGCATGTCGCAGACCTTTAATATGAAAGTCGCCTTCACTTATCTTTGGTTTGACATAATGATACTCCAACGCACACTTGGCCAGACTCATATAGACATCCATATGAGCAATTCGGTGACTGGTGGATAAAATACGAGGTATATAAGCTAAAAGCTTTGTCATGACAAGCATGAACTGTTCATATTCAAGATCTTTTAGACGCTCTGAGGCCCCAATCATTTTGGTTTCCATTGCTTTTAGTTCATCTGTAATATAGCGTTCGCTGTTAGCCAAAGTCTGCTTACGTTGATAATCTGAAGGAACCCGTTCATAATGTGATTTGGTCACGTCAATAAAATAGCCAAAAACTTTATTATATCCAATCTTTAAATTCTTGATGCCGGTACGAGAACGTTCTCTTTCTATAAAATCGTTGATCCAGCTTTCTCCGCTGGATACCAATTGACGCAATTCATCGATCTCTTCATGCCAACCTTCCTGTATGATGCCGCCATCTCGCACACCAAATGGCGCATCATTAGAAATAGCCGCTTCCAAAAGTTGATACGCATCGTCTAATGTGTCGAATCCGATAGAAAGAGTCATTAAAGCATCACTTTGGAATGATTGCATCGCTTTTTTTATATCCGGAAGCAACGCCAGTGCTTTTTTTAAGGCAATCAAATCTTTTGGATTGGCTGAACGGTAAGAAATTCTGGAGGCAATGCGTTCCAAATCGGCCATATCCTTTTGAAACAAAGCCGTAAGCACTTCTCGATCCATATGTCTTTCATACAATTCAGCTGTTGCATTCAGGCGTTGTTCGATGTCTTGTTTTTTTGTCAAAGGGTGTTCCAGCCAGCTGCGTAAAAGTCGTTTGCCAAAGGCTGTCTGTGTACGATCCAGAATTTGATATAAAGTAGGACTATCATCGTAATGACTGGACGGTTCAGTTATTTCAAGGTTTCTACGCGTCGCGCGATCTAAAATCATGCGATCATCCAAACGATACAAACTCAAATTTGTGATATTTCGAGGCTTGTGGTGCTGCATGGTTTGAATATAGTCCAAAAGAGCACCGGCAGCTGAAACAGACAAACCGAATGACATCTTGTCTTCCAATCCGAGAGCCGATAAGCTTTGTACCTCAAAATGTTTTTTTAAAAAACGTTCTGCATCCGCGTACTGAAAAGCAAAGCTAAAATGTCCATTCAATTGCGGCTTAGGTGCCATATCCAGGTTCTTCATCGCTTCCATGATGACTTCGTCGCCTTCGTCTACAACAACTTCAACGGGATGGTAGCGATCCATCTCATTAAGTGCCTGAGAAAAAAAACAAGGCTCACTTACCAAGAATTCACCTGTAGATGTATCGGCTATGGCAACGGCATAAACATCTTTTTTTCGTACAATGGCCGCCATGTAATTGCTGTCTTTTTTCAGATATTTATCATCAATGAACATACCTGGCGTAATAACTCGGACCACATCACGCTTCACCAAACCTTTAACACTTTTGGGATCCTCCATTTGTTCACAAATGGCCACTTTTTCACCGGCAGCTATAAGTTTAGCAATATAGGTATCAGCAGAATGAAAAGGCACACCACACATGGGAACGCGTATTCCTTCGCCGCCATCACGAGCAGTCAAAGCAAGACCCAAAATTCGACTGGCGCGCTCGGCATCCGGACCGAACATTTCATAAAAGTCACCCAGTCGATAAAATAAAATCTCATCTTGATACTGCTCTTTTATATGATCATATTGTTTAAACATGGGTGTTGTGCCCAACATATGCAACCCTCCTTATTTTAAAGCGACAACGGTGACACCATCGCCACCTTCTTCAATCCGGCCGTTTCTATAACTTGCTACATGAGCATGTTGTTTAAAATGTTCTTGAATACCTTTACGTAACGAGCCGGTACCTTTTCCATGAATAATTTGAACTTCCTTCAAGCCAATCAAAAAAGCATCATCCAGATATTTATCCACCAATGTCAGTGCTTCATCTAAGTATTTGCCACGTACGTCGATTTCAGGTGAAAGAGAGCGGACGGTAGGTGAATTGGTTTTCTTAGATCGCGTGCCACGATCTCTTGTATGATCATTTTGTTGTGCACCTTCCACTTCTTCTAAAGAGACGGCGATTTTCATAATACCTGCTTGTACGTGAATTATGCCGTTTTTATTGGGCACTTCTGTAACCATTGCATTTTGACGATATTTCTTCAAATAAACCGTATCCCCTACTTTAATTTTTTGAGGGTTTAATCGATTAACATGGACGTCATCTGTCGCATTCTCACGGAGTTGAGCCGCTTTTCCTGATAAATTTTTTCTTAGCTCTTGCAAATTGGTCTGTTCGTTCAGTCCGCTTTTTCGTAAAGCTTTAATCTCCTTAGCAGCATGCTCAGCCGTCATACGGGCCTCGCTTATTATATCTGCCGCTTGTAACCGAGCTTGATTAAGAAGGCTTTCTTTTTGTTGAATAATCTTTTCTCTCGTGCGATGTATATCTTGTTC
>JAEZVS010000102.1 GCA_023443145.1 Bacillota bacterium
ATTGTAAACAGCCCGCAGACCAATGCATCCAGCGGTACTGTAGCAGGCTCGGCATTTTCCAATATCGTTTCTGAGATAATGCGTTATTATGACGTGCCCAGCTCGCAGGCGAACAAAAACATTGAAGAGGCAAAAGCGGGCGATGTGGTGGAAGTGCCCGATTTAAAACTTCCTATGCCCATTGGTGAAGCCATGCAAGCGTTTCAAAATGCCGGTCTTCAATTACATTTGGAAACAGAAGGGAACATTTTAAAAACCTATTTCCCGGAAGCCGGCACCAAATTAAACAAAGGAGCTGTTATTCGCGGTTATGCCGGTGCGGAAAACAGCAAAGATGTTGTGCTCCCGGATCTGACCGGAAAAACCATCAAAGAAGTGGATCGGTTCCTGCAAGCGTTCGGATTGCAACGTAATTTTGACGGCAGCGGCCTGGCCTGGTATCAGCTGCCGGCAGCAGGTACGCGTGTAAATGTAGGATCTGAAGTGGTGGTGCGTTTTGCCAGTTCGGAAAAACGAGATGCCATTTACGATCTCAACCAAGAAAAAACGCAAAAAGCGCAGGAGGCTGCCAGAGAGGCAGCAGCGCAAAACAATCAACAAAGCGCCTCCGGCAGCGCCGCGAACCCATGATGTTACCGGATCCAGTTTATGGCATGTCCATGATACTGTTTTTCCATAGCTAATGAGCAGGCCGGATTTTCGTGATATCGAGGATCCGGCTTTCTCTATGAAGAAGGGGATACTTATGTTTCGTTTATCTATAGATGCCATCGCTCGAACTTTATCGCTCAATTATACCGGCGATGGCGCCATCATACCCACCGGATTGCACTTTGACAGCCGCTTAATTCAACCGGGAGATATTTTTGTGTGTATTCGCGGAAACCGCGCAGACGGTGCAGATTTTATTGATTCGGCAATTAAAAATGGCGCCGTTGCTGTGGTGGCACCGGCGCAGGTGCAGGTCAAAGGAGCGGCACACATTCAAAGCGAAGATGGTGCACTTTTCATGCAGGCGTTGGCCCGTTATTTGCGCAGTCAATATCATGGGCCTGTAATAGCCATTACCGGCAGCCAAGGAAAAACCAGTACCAAAGATTTGCTCCGGCAAGTGCTTTCGTCGGAACACCATCTTGTGGTGACAGAAGGAAATCAAAACAATGAACTGGGTGTACCCCTCACTTTAATGCGGCTATCGGAAAAAACCACATGTTTAATTGTTGAAATGGGCATGAGCGGTTTTGGTGAAATTGATTTTTTATGTGATTTGATTCAGCCAACAGATGCCATTATCACCAATATCGGGATTGTTCATGCCGAGCATCTGGGAAGCCGAGAAGGCGTGGCTCGTGCCAAAACAGAGCTTTTTAAATATTTGCCGGTTTCGGGGATGGTGGCTTTACGCGAAAAAGATCGTGCGTTGGTGCAGCCATATCTTGAAGAGTTAAAGGCGACGCCTGTTTGGGTTTCAGTTGATGATATAGGCAGCCAAGAGGGGCAAACGGCTCAAGGTGAGGCACTTCATATGAAAGATGGTGCTCTGGATTTCATCTATACCGATTCGCAAGGACATCGCTTTCCGGTGCATTTGCCTTTTTATGGCCGGCATATGGCTGAAAATGCGCTTTTGCTCATCCCACTTGCTTTAAAATTGGGCCTTGCGCCGGAGATCGTTCAAGAAGCCCTTAGAAAGGCCCAAGTATTGTCGAAAAATCGCATGGAAAAAATTCATGCCGGACAAGCCCTCATATTAAATGACTCGTATAATGCCAACCCGGAGTCTATGATGGCCACTTTAACTGTGCTGAAGGATTATGCGCCCCGCCCGTTGGTGGCAGTATTGGGGAATATGTATGAATTGGGTCCCTATGAGCTGAGCGGTCATCAGGAAGTGGGTAAGAAAGCGGCTGAGCTGAACATCGATTATATGATAACAGTCGGTCATTTGGCTGAATATATTGGAGAGGCGGCAAGGCAGGCAGGCATGGATAAAACCCGTATATTTATGGTAAGTGACAATCATGCAGCCTTGACGGTACTGAAAAACTTGACGGTGCCGGAGGATGCGGTTTATCTTATTAAAGGGAGCAACAGCATGCACATGCACGAAATTGCGGAGGCACTAGGTCGAAGAGTATAAGGAGGGTGTGCTGTGTATTGGGTCATCGCTTTTGTGGTTAGCCTTATTGTAGGCATCATTGGCGGGAATGTGCTCATTCCTTTTTTACGCCGATTAAAATTCGGACAGGAAGTGCGGGAAGAAGGTCCTCAAAGTCATCTCAAAAAACAGGGCACACCCACTATGGGCGGCATCATCTTTTTTGCAGCCCTGCCGGTTGGTGTGGTGGCATCTTTTCAATTAAATCGTGAGTGTTTGTTTTTGATGTTTTGTGCCCTATCGTTTGGCGCCATCGGTCTTTTAGATGATGCGCTGAAAATTATATTTAAACGCTCGTTAGGGTTGCGTGCCATTGAAAAAATCGGCTTGCAGATCTTGGTTGCAATGGTGATCCTTCTTTTAGCCGGACGTTTCCTGGATTTGCCCCTGCGCTTTGTGGTGCCGGGTACCGGTCTCTTTTTCGGCTCCCCGGTTTTTTATTGTGCGGCGATGATTGTGGTTCTTTTGGGAACGACCAACGCCGCCAATTTAACCGATGGCCTCGACGGTCTGTTGAGCAGTGTGTCTATAGTGATTGCCGTCGGTTTTTTTGTCATCGGCAGTTTTCTGCATCAGGGATATAGCCAAGTGTTTTCTGCGGCTCTTTTGGGCTCTCTTTTGGCTTTCCTGTTTTATAATAAGTATCCGGCAAAAGTATTTATGGGCGATACCGGATCTTTTTTCATCGGAGGCGCCGTGGTGGGGCTGGCGATGTGTACCAAAACTGAATTGCTGCTGCCGGTGCTTTGCATCATCTACGTTGCTGAGGCCCTTTCGGTCATGATTCAAGTTTTTGTATTCAAAAAAACCGGGCGCCGCGTTTTTCGAATGTCGCCTTTGCATCATCATTTTGAATTAGGCGGCCTTTCAGAAACCCAGGTGGTATATACTTTTGTATTGGTAGGGATACTGGCCATGTTGCTTTCTGTGCTGATTATGCACAGCGTGGATCCATCCTTCATGACGGAAGCGAGGGTTTGATGTGTCAAAAGTAATTGTAATCGGAGCAGCGAAAAGCGGCATTGCCGCAGCGCGCTTTCTGGCGGATAATGGCTGGGACGTGACCCTTTATGATGGCAATTCGACCATCGGTGCGGCTGTTGAGGCTCAGTTCCCAGACCATGCCATTCGTTTTATATGGGGGGAAGCCCTTGATGTGGCAGCCATTCAACCGGATTTGTTGGTGATGAGCCCGGGTGTGCCGTTGACTATTGCACCGGTTTTGGCAGCGAAATCTCTGGCTGTTCCGATCATCAGCGAGCCTGAGTTGGCTTTTCAATATAGCCGGGCGGATTTCGTGGCCATTACAGGTACCAATGGCAAGACCACAACAACCACATTGGTGGCCGATCTTTTAGAAGGTGCTTTTCCTCAGGTGCTGTGTGCAGGCAATATCGGTTTGCCGCTTATCTCTGAAGCGCCGTCTTTGTCAAAAGATGATGTGGTGGTGGCTGAAATGTCCAGCTTTCAGTTGGAGACCATTCAGCATTTTAAACCCCGCGTGGCCATTTTTTTAAATTTGACACCCGATCATTTAGACCGGCACGGTACCTTAGAAGCTTATGGCGATGCCAAGGCGCGTGTTTTTGAGAATCAGGATAAAAATGATGTGCTCATTGCCAATTATGATGATGCCTTGGTGAAGGAAAGAGCGCAGAAAGCCAAGAGTCGCGTGCTGTGGTTCAGCCAAAAAGAAGCGGTGCCTGTCGGCATGTGGTTGGCGGAAGGGCGTTTATATCATCGGCTGCATGAAGGAGACAACCCGCAGGTTTTTGATGAACGTGCGGCCATTCCGCTGCCGGGTATGCATAATACGGAAAATATTATGGCCGCTGCTTTGGCTGCCCTGGTTGTGGGACAATCCGCAGACATCATCCGCAAGCGGCTGCATGCGTTTCAAGGAGTGGCCCATCGTATGGAGATGGTGGCGACAGTGGACGGTGTGCATTATGTAAACGATTCAAAAGGCACCAATCCCGATGCTTCCATCAAAGCCCTTTCGGCTTATGATGTGCCCGTAGTGGCCATCTTAGGCGGACGCAATAAAGGCAACGATTTTTCTCAGTTGACAGATGTATTGAAGGCGCATGCGCGCGGCGCTGTGGTTTTAGGAGAAGCCACCGATGATTTTTTGCGCGCTTTTCAGACGTGTGGCTTTAGCGCTTATCGGTTGGCAGAAAACTTTGATGAAGCAGTTTTTAAAGCCAAAGAATTGGCTCAAGCCGGCGATGTGGTGCTTCTGTCGCCTGCATGCGCCAGTTGGGATATGTTTTCTAACTTTGAAGAACGCGGCAATCGATTTAAGAAACTGGTGAGGGACTTTGAAGAAAAATCTCATTAGAAACCGCTGGAGTGCCCAGCAAGAAGCGGAAGATGCTGAACGAAAAAAACAGAAGCAGCGATTGGCACAAAAAAATGCACCGCATCGATACGCGCAAACGCAGCAAAGAGAGAATAAAGGCAATGATCGCCCCACTCTTTTTCCGGAGAATCTATCCGGGTATACCGATGATGTCGGTGAACAACCG
>JAEZVS010000158.1 GCA_023443145.1 Bacillota bacterium
TACTTTTTCTCATTTTTTTGTTTAGATATTTTAAACTGCATGCGCCTTAAAATCGGCACTGTTCCAAGCTCTCATCTTTATTAAGATGCGTCCGCCTCCTGACATACTGCGGCACACATGGTCAGCACATGAACCGATATCAAAATAGTCGTTGCGCTGTTTCAAAACAACGTTCGTTTCGAAGCAGCGCATACAAAAAGCACATGACTTGAGAATGTAAAGTGCTCAAGCCATGTGCTGGGCTTTGTTTGCCGGCATAATAGGGCCGATTATATTATGATTTATTATGTGAAAGCCAAAAGAAAAGCGCCCAATATGAGCATGATCATTGCGAACAATGCCAACAGGTCATGCCATTCTCTGCTCATTTTATATTCCTGAATTTTTTTTGGGATCTTTAATCCTATCCCCGCTGAAAATAGAATAAAGCCCACAACTTTCAGCATCTTTCTTCTCCCTCCTGTTTCATGTGGCGCATTGGTCCATTGTCGCTCGGCACAATCGCACTATTTCATGTGTCTATACCCTCGCGTAAAAAACCGAACGACAACATGTCATCGTTCCATCTAAAAAATGAAATTTCTTTGAATATACAGCCATCATAGCATAAATACATCATGCTTCAAATAAAAAAGGACTTGCCGCCTGCTTATTACAGACAGCAAGTCCTTTTAACTGCTGAACACGTTGCTTAATGAGAACGGAACGTTTGACCTAACCACTTTAGATAAATGCCTATGCTCTAATTTAACTCAGTTGCTTCTCGCCATACAATATTCTCATAAGCCCTCTTGGACAGTCTATAAGCAATGATATAAACCGCCACAAAAATGATGGCCACCACTGTGAAATTGCTAAAATAAACCCAATAAGAGGTCACATGAAACAGTCTCAACATAATGGCAATCATTTTGCCGGCCACCAGATTATGAATGACCGCTACAATAACAGGCGATAAGAACACCGAGCGCATCTGCCTTTGTATGGTTTTTTTAGCCATTTTTTCTGAAACGCCCAGCTTTTTCAAAATGGCATAACGTCGTCGGTCCTGCTCCGCTTCACTGATTTGCTTATAATAGAGCACCATACTGGTGATGATGGTTAAGACGATAGACATCAGTACCCCTAAGAAGAAAAATCCGCCGGAAAATTCTTGTAAAAACTCTCGCTGCTCTCTTTTTGATTGCATTTCCATACCGTTTTGTTGGGCAAAATCACGAAGATAAGAAGACAAATCCTGTCCATCTTTTTCGTTTATCCGCGTGACCAAACTTAATGATCCCATGGGCAATCCGTTATGTTTGACAGAGCTATTAACCGTTATAATGTGCTCAAATGTTTTAAAATCTTTTGTCACAATAAACGTTTTGTCCAATACAATATTCTTACTGGATTTGTCGTCAACCGGCTTAACAGAGTATGTCTTGCCGTCTATCTTTATTTTACGAAATGCATTGAATTTTTTATTTGTAGAGACATAATAAATCTCATCATCCTTCAACGTGTCCAGCTTCACGCCAAAAGCTTTTTCATAATAATCTTGAGTGGTAACGGTTACGTAACCGGCGTTCGTTAAAGACGCGGTCTCAGGATTTGCATCTAACAAAATGTCACCTTGATCTGTTGTTTCTATGAATGATGTGTATTTCACAAGATATTTTCGATCAATGGACGGTGCAAATTTTTTATCAATGGCTTTTAATTGAGACGCTATTTCTTCCTGGTTCAGATTATTTTGGGCAAATGAATATGTCAGCTCATAGTCATCGTCCATATATGTTTTTTCCAGTTCTGTCCCAATGGTATAACTGACAGAAATGGTCATGATGACCGCCGAGCAGAGAACGGTGATGGTTGCCAAGCTGACGGCATTGCTCTTGAGGCGATACAAAAGATTGGAAATGGAGAGAAAGTTTTCTTTTTTGAAGTAATATTTTTTGTTCCTGCGCATCATCTTCAAAGAAAAAATGGACAAAGACACAAACAAACAATAAGAGGCAATGATAACCAGAACCACCGCAACAAAAAGCCACAATATGGCGTTCAAAGGATCTTTCATCGTTAAACTGATGGCGTATCCCATACTCAGGCATATAAGCCCCACCACCAAAAGCCAGACATTGACTTTAGGCTCTTTTTCAGCATCCTTTTCATAATGGATGAGTTCCACCGGCGTTTTACCGGCAATAGAAGCAATATTGATCATGACATTCAGCAAAAAGCTTAAAAATAATATGCCGACGGTCACAACCAACGCCCAAATATTAAATTCAAAAATACTAAAGGCATCTAAAGTGATGTTTAAGATATTCCTTAACAGTAAGAAAGAAAGCACCCCTATGACGTATCCGGTTAGGGCGGTTAAAAGAGAGGCAAACACAAAAATAATTAAAGACTCTCGCAGCAGCATTTTTGAGATGTGTTTTTTCTCTAGGCCTAGCACTTGATATAAAGACAATTCCCGCGATCTCTTTTTAAACATAAAGCGTTGGGAATACAGGGTGAAGACAACCGCTATAACAGAAAGAACAATCGCCACAAATTGCATAATGGAGGTAAGATGCGCATTTCTCGTCAAAACATAGTCGTTTTTTGTCAATGAATAGAGCACAAAAATAATCGCATAAACAAGCGCATTGGATAATACAAATGTTGTATTGTTTTTTCTATTGACCCTTAAATTTTTTGCAACCAATTTTTGAATCATCTCTAAGCCTCCTCCCGATTGATAAGGGTTAGAGAGTAAGAGATTTTTTCTGCAAAACCGGCATTGGATGCATCTCCGCGGTAAATCTCATGAAAAATAATACCATCTTTAATAAACAACACCCGATTGGCATAGGAAGCCGATTTGATGGAGTGGGTCACCATCAAAATCGTATGCCCGTCTTCGTTGATCCGTCGAAAGGTTTCCATAACAATATCGGCCGATTTGCTATCCAGTTGACCGGTCGGTTCATCCGCCAAAACAAGCGCCGGGTCTGTTATCAATGCCCTTGCAATGGCCGTGCGCTGTTTTTGGCCTCCTGAAATTTCATTGACGCTTTTATTGAGTATTTTTTCAATATGCAGCTTAGCGGCTATTGTTTTTAGTTTGCCCTCATAAGTTTTGATATCCACCTCCGACAACACCAGAGGCAGCAATATATTATCTTTTACATCAAAGGTCTCAATCAGATTAAAATCTTGAAAAACAAAGCCCAATTTTTCTCTTCTAAACGCGGCCAATTCCGGGCCCTTCATGTCTTCCAAATTTCTTTGCTGAATAAACACCTGTCCTGAAGAGGGTTTATCCAGAGTGGAAATAATATTTAATAGGGTACTTTTGCCGGATCCGCTTTCTCCCATAATTGCTACAAACTCATGATTTTCCACGCTGAAATTCACATCTTGCAAGGCTACCGTATTGGTTTTTTTATAAATTTTTCTCAAATGGCTGACTTCCAGTACGTTCATAAGTCTTACCTCCTGTTTATTTTCTATATATCAGTATAAGCAAGAGATATCTTTTTGGCTTTTATCCAACCTTACAGATTCATGCCTTTACCTTACAAGATTGTCAGCTTCAGGGAAGTGAATTTTAAATTCCGTACATTCACCGATTTTAGAACGCACTGCAACCGGATGGTTCAGCTTAATGGATATGCGCTTTACAATATATAAACCGATGCCTGATGACTTGTTCGGATTTATTTCGTTAGGCACCGAATACCCTTGATTGAATATTTTTTTGATTTCTTCATTGGCAATTCCCAAGCCTGTATCTTTAATATACAAATAATCTTCTTCAAACCCTATATGAATCTCCTGACCTGATGCGTATTTCAAAGCATTGTTCAATATTTGTTCTATCATGATTTCAAGATAGTTTTTGTCGCTGATCACTTCCATAGAGAAATCCTCATAAATCAGCTTGGTATTTGACGATATAAAATGTCTGCTGTATTTTTTGATCAGCTTTTTAACGAGAAACGACAGCTCAAAGCGTTTGATATCCATATCAGATGAAAAGTCGATTAGCTTCAGGTAAGACAGCGCCGCTTCTGTATACGATTCGATAGACATACAAAGTATCTTCATTTTTTCGCGCTTATCCTCTTCTAAGGATTCAGCCAATAAATTCAAAGAAGTGATGGGCGTTTTCACTTGATGAATCCAGATGAAAAAATAATCTTTCAACTCGTTCTTATACCTAATGTGATTTTCGTTGACCTCTCTTAATTCTTTATTTAATTGTTCCAATTCTATTTTTACATCGTTTTCTTTTCTAAAGTCTGAATAGCTGATGGCACCATAATAAAGAAACGCCAATAGATAAACCAAAGATTGCACAATAAAGACTTCAATCCCGACAGAAAATAAATGCAAGATGATAAAGGAAGCCACAAACATCATAGAAAAGAAACCCAGTTCTATTCTTTTCTCTTTAATGAAATCAAATATTGTCTTCATTGAACCGATACCCAACTTTTTTCTTTGTTTCAATCACATCTTGCAGACCCAAACCGGCTATTTTTTTCCGAAGCCGGCTGATGTTGACAAACAATGTGTTGTCGTCGATAAAATCATCGCTTTGCCAACACTTCTCAATCAATTCATTTCTTGATATATACTGATTTTTGCGAGACAACAGTTCATTCAATATGATGTTTTCTATTTTCGTTAAAGGCACAGACCGGTCCCCATAGGAAAGCTCCAGCTTTAAAGGATCATATTTTATTTTTTCAAATATCATCTCATCATTGGAGTACGTATAAGCCCTTCTTAGCAGCGCTTTTATTTTTGAAACCACAAGTGTCATTTCAAACGGTTTGACAATAAAATCATCCGCGCCCATTTCAATGGCCATAATCTGCGTCATATTGTCCGACTTTGATGATATAAACATAATGGGCGTATCTGAAATCTCTCTAATCTTTTTCGTAAAGTAATAGCCGTCATATACCGGCAGTTTAATGTCCATTAAAACCAAATTCGGCCTTTCTTCCTGAAACACCGCCATGGTGTTATAAAAATTCTCCACCTTGGCAACAAAAAAATCCCATTTCTCCAATTCTTGCCCCAACATGTCTCGAATATGTATGTCGTCTTCTATGATGAGTATCTTCAACGGAAGCCTACCTCCTCGCTTGCACTTGGCAACGGACATGGTTTTGATGTTTCTTAAATGTTGCCACTTGTACATCCCCATCCTAAATGTATTTTCCAACGAAGTCCAGATGGTATTTTTATTTTACGCAATTGCTTTATGAGCATTTCTTTCATACAAATGAAAAATTGTAAGAATAGCTTAAGCGGTCAGATGGCTATCTTTTCTGAACAAAATATCGTATGATCCTATACCGGTTTTTTTAATCAGAAAGCGACTTCAAGAGCGAAACGAAAAAAGCGGCAAGGCCTTTATGCCCTACCGCATATCCCGTTTTTTCTTATAGCAGCATCTAAATGTGCAGCTGCAATCATTACGCAAGCATAGAAAACAGTTGATAAAGATCTAAAGCAATGTTTACCAACGTCACTCCCATAATGAGCATGAGCACAACAACAATGGCCTTTTTATATTTTTCCATACGTCATCAAGATGGACGGGAAAGGGATTGATGCATCTCCAAACATGTCGAGGCGTCTGTTGCCAACTGCCCATACACCGCGCATCCACGTCATGAAGCGCCCAATCTGCACAACTAAAACTTAAGTTACAGCAGACTTCCCTTTTATTTGCCTATCTTGGCCCACCTCCTCTCATTTACATTTAAACTAGCGACAAGCTGATACCTTGCATTTTAGCATCGTTTGGATGGGCTTAACGTATAGCGCCACCATATATTCTTTTTTAAACAAACTTCAAAATAAGATTTACAATCGACAAGATCAAGGTTATCCACAATAAAAGATTTATTGTTTTCAATTTCTTTTCCATGATATACTTGAGCTGAAGGGAGAGCGATTTGCCTCCTTGTATTACAAGAGTTTGGAGACTAAGTGATGATCGCAGTGATCAAAATGGCTACGGCTGTTCCAAAAGCAAGCCACCGTACTTTAGTCTCTAACTCTTTTTTATTTCGCTCAAGCTTATTCACCTCCTTAACTATATTTATATAATGGGATGACACAACGCCAGATATCATTTTTTTAATACTAGGCCTACGACTTCTAAAACGATCAAAACCACCAGTAGAGCTATAATGATATAGTCCATTTATATCCTCCTTTCTCTTTCTAAGCCTCTAATGCGTACGAAAGTCATAAAACCGAATCGTTGCTTGTATATTGATGTGTCCTATGACGCTTATTTTTTAAGCATTCATTTTAATCACCCGCCTCTCCATATTTAAATAATATTTCATTAGTAAGTCGAAGTCGTAGGCATTCCTCGACCCATATTGACTTGGGCCAATCGATTGAGAAAAACCATCGCTCTCTTACAATGACGCACGCATTGCCTTCACTTCATCACTGATTAAAAAGGATATATCAAACGACGTTCGCATTTTTTAATCTCTATTTAAATATGAATTTACCACATCTTCTTCTATCTGTCAACCAGATGCTATCCAGGCAATAAAAAAGAAAAAAATATCGTCGGGCTTCTATCGCCTTCACTAATATGACAAAAACGCATATCCCGTATCCCGCCAGAGGATTTAAGCTGCTGTCTTCGCTTCCAGATTATAGAACCTACATGACATTTACAAAATCCTGCAATAAACACAAAAAGTCTAACCGGCTTACAATCGGTTAGACTTTTTCTATAGGTGATATTCAGCGCCACTCTAAAACATGGGCGACTTAACGATGAAACAGCAAATAAAAGGTTACGATCGATATTTTCCAGCAATGGGAGGTACCGCACCCCGTTTGCGCCGATAACAACGGCGTTGCCACAAGTAGCGCAGTGGTCCTTATGCGTCGACCAACGACAAAAATCAGCGTTTCTCTTTCTGGCGCAGCTTATTCAACTTATCGTTTTCTTACTGACATTCATCTTTTGTTTAATCACTCTATTGTTGTCGTCAGCGCGACACAATCGTTTTCAGCAACGCCACCGCACTTTCCTCACTGGGGTCGTTGATGCCCAGCTCACCGCGGAAGGCGCGGGCGAGGATGGCTTTTTTGATGAGGTCGATCTGCTCCAGCACCACTATCCGATCTTTTATAACTTGCTGACTATGAAAGCCTTATATCTCAAAAGTCACATTCGAACGCAAACCACTTTATCAATAGTTTTGCACTTTTGCCTGGAGTATGTACATAAACATCATCCACACCGCAGCCCATCACGCGACAAAACTCCTCGATGATTTCGATGGAAATATATTTGTTACGTTATAACGACTCAAACCCTGCTTTTTTCTAAATATGCACTGCTTATCTTATTATATATCATCTGATAAAATAAGCGATCTAATAAATCACTATTTTTGTTAGGTTCATGCAAGAAACACTTGGATTTATTCTATCATAATTACGTAAAAAACTCAGCTCAATATCAAAACCCGAGCATTATCAACTACGATAGTTGCACCAACTCCATTGGCAGCATGCTCCAATAATCGATCATAATTGGTTGTTACAATAACTGCTCAATTGGATGTAGAGAAATCACTTATATTGACAGGTATTCAAGCAGAATTTCGTATTTCTTTTAGTTTTTCAGACAGAAGGGTTACCAATCGATGTATTTCTCAAATACAAATTATCTATCGGGGTACAAAAATCATTGTAATTAGAATCAAAAATTACAATACTTGATTTTTCTTCTGCCAAACTGTCCATATAAGGAAGCGCATATGGCATAGATGCGCCTGAATCTAAACTTATCAATGTGCTATTCTACAAATACTTATGGAACAAGCACATGTAGATACTCCATTCCACAAATTTACTTCCTTTTTATTCAAAAAGTGTTTCTTCTATAAAATCCGCTGAATATGGCAATCGCATGATTGTCTTTTAATCCAGATACCATTTGTTTTCCGTAATACTAGCACTTACATATGCAATAATTTCAAAATATTTCCCCCATTATCTATTTATCACTGGCTCTCCTTTTGATAGCTCTTCAACAAACAATTCCCAATCATTCTGATAGAAGTTTTTCTGCACAATAGTTCCATATTCCCGTGATACACATTCAGAGTACATAGCATTAGAGAGTTATAATGAAGATCAAAAAGATCATGAATTATCCTCAAATACAGCTGAATTCTTAAGACTTCACCCATGACTTAAGCAGGCACTCTGCAGCTCAACTATTTTTATCACTTTTCCAAATTCCAATCAGCATATCATTTTCCATTTCATTGCCCATTTTTTTATAACAACCATTCCCTAAAAAAGATATGATCCCACGATCACGTAATTGCTGTAGTTGTTGCCTAATTTTTGCACGAATATTATTATTGTTAGGATATTTGAGAGCCAATTCTTCCTCAAAGGAATATATCATATCTAAGGTAAAAACATTGGATTCTATTGCATTAACGCAACGTAAAATATCCATAATCCAACCACGAGTTAAAATATTACTTGTATTAACTTTCTGTGCCCATTTAACTTGATTGATAACACTATTTTTATCTAGAACAATACCATTTTCAACTATAGGAATTCTACCTTGAATGGGAATTTTATCGAGCAAAATATTACACCCTACCCAACCTGCTCTTTCTGCATTTGCTGATAAAGCTTTTCTTTTTTCAATTACCTCAGGTACAAAAAAATGTTTCGGAACAAAAAATAAGTCTTCTACTTGCATTTTATTCCTTGAATAGCTCATAAAGAAAAAATCAGGATTATTATTACTACTGATTCTTTGAATAAATGTGTTATATGCGCCATCTGCGATTTTATTGCCAAACGCTCCATTCTTACTCTTTTGTTCAAATTCATTTTTGCAATTTGGACAATAAAAATCTGCAACTGCTTTATTGTTAGGAAACTTTGAAATAGTCGGCCATCCACATCTAGGACAATACATTTGCGTCTCTATCCAGTTCTCAGTCAAGATACGAGCAATCTGTGCTTTACTATGGTATCCATTTGCCAGCTGTGAATTAAGAAACGTATCCATATTGTTTGCCTTCTTTCATATATCTTTTAACAAAATTCCTGTCTTAATATCTTTAATAGCAAATTATTACTTCACTGAACAACCCTTATTATATTCATGCTCTATGTCACATTAAGAGTTGATTTATGCCTTATACGATCAATCAATTGTAACATTTTGAAAATCTATCACGCCGAGTAATATTAATATAACTGTTTCCGAATATTTTTCACTCTTGTTCTTTTTTATATTAATCAAAAGCATAAAATTCAAATCATATAGAAAATTATTATGATATTTCTAATAAGTTTTATATCTCAAAGTAAAAATAAATATTAATATTTTTATTCATTATAAAAATTAGTTTTTTCATACCAATGAAGTCTACTGAAAAACTTAAGATAGCATCTATAAAATTCTAGACACAATAACAGGCTTATTACATGCTCTTATTGAGAGTATATTTTATTTAAAATGCTCCAATGGCTTACTATCCAAATCTAAGCTGCATTATCTATCAGTTTAACATAGATCATCCGATCTGCATTACTATGATTGCATAGCACTCGCCAGATTTTTCAAAAGAAGAAATATTGAGCAGTTTTTTACAAATATATCATTTTGGAGTGTCAAATCCCTTCTCTAAGAAATAATAAATAAAGCTAACTGACTAATCAAAACCAGTTAGCTCTCTTTTTATGAATAATGAAAAAGTGTTGCCAAATCGTTGCCACGAAGGGCCTTAACCCTCAAAAACCTAATCATATCAAATTTTTCCGAGACTCTGGAATCATTCCCACTCGATTGTTGCGGGGGGTTTTCCGGTAATATCGAACACCACGCGGTTGACTTCGCGCACTTCGTTGACGATGCGGCGGGAGATTTTATCAAGCAGTTCGTGGGGAATGGGATAATATTCGGCGGTCATGGCGTCGGTGGAGCTGATGGCGCGCAGGCCGACCATGTAGCTGTAGGTGCGTTCATCGCCCATGACGCCGACGGTGCGGATATCGGGGAGGGTGGCAAAGGCTTGCCAAATGTCCCGGGTCAGGCCGGCGTTGTCGAGTTCTTCACGATAGATGGCATCGGCTTCACGAAGGATGTCACATTTTTCTTTGGTGACTTCACCGAGCACGCGAATACCCAGGCCGGGTCCGGGGAAGGGATGGCGCCAGATGAGTTTGGGGTCAATGCCCAATTCCAAGCCCACTTGACGCACTTCATCTTTAAAGAGCTCGCGCAGGGGTTCCAAGACTTGCAGGGTCATGTCTTCCGGCAAGCCGCCGACGTTGTGATGGCTTTTAATGACTGCCGTATTGGTGCCGCCACCGCTTTCTATAATATCGGGATAGATGGTGCCTTGTCCCAAATAATCAATCTGGCCCAGCTTGGCCGCTTCTTCTTCAAAGACGCGGATGAATTCTTCTCCGATGATTTTCCGCTTTCTTTCAGGATCGGTGACCCCTTTCAGTTTATTCAGGAAGCGTTCTTCAGCATTCACGCGGATGAAATTCATGCTGAATTCTTCTTTAAAGATGCGTTCCACCATATCGCCTTCGTCTTTGCGCATGAGGCCGTGGTCACAGAAAATGCAGCTGAGCTGATCCCCCACTGCTTTATGGATGAGAACGGCTGCCACCGAGGAATCCACGCCGCCGGACAGGGCACAGATCACCTGTTTATCGCCTACGGTTTCTTTAATGCGGGCAACTTGCTCATCAATGAAGGATGAGGGGGTCCAGTCCGGTGTAAGATCACAGCATTTCAATAAAAAGTTCTTAATGATGCGGTCTCCATCCACCGTATGGTTGACTTCCGGATGAAATTGCAAGCCGTAAAGTTTTTGTTCGCCATTTTCAAACGCGGCGATGGGACAATCGAGGGTATGGGCTGTGGCCACAAAGCCTTCCGGCAGCTCAGCCACTTGATCGGTGTGGCTCATCCAGCAGATGTTTTCTTGATTCACCCCGTCAAAGAGCGGACTGTTTTCATAGGTGATCTGGGTTTTGCCGTATTCACGCTTTTGTGGTTTTTCTAAAGCGCCGCCATGGGCATGAGTCATGAGTTGGGCGCCATAACAAATTCCCAGGATGGGAATACCCGAACGAAATAAAGCGTCATCGACACGAGGCGCATCGGCATCCAGCGTTGATGAAGGTCCGCCGGTAAAAATAATGGCAGCCGGTTTCTTTTCTTCCACTGCCGCCAAGGCTTTATAATAGGGGACGATCTCACTGTAAATGCCGCATTCACGCACGCGGCGGGCAATAAGCTGGTTGTACTGACCGCCAAAATCGACCACCAATACCAGTTGATGATGGGCCATGTTTATTCTCCTTCCCGCATCACACATACATCGGGCAACTCGCGAT
>JAEZVS010000177.1 GCA_023443145.1 Bacillota bacterium
GGAGAAGTGCTTCAACGAGATGCGGCACAAAATGATTGGCAGTTGGTGCTGGATGGCAGTGAAAAGGATTTGGTGGCCTATTATGCCTGGTTTGAAAAAGAAGCAGGGGTGGCGCATATCACCGGAATGGAGTTGAAGCCCCATGAACAGGAAAAACGAATGGTCATTGGCTTCGTCTGGTAAGCGGCGGGCCTCTGCGTTGATTCTGGTTCTCATGGTGCTGATGTTTTTTGCTTTGTTGACGGCATTTTTGGCGGCATTGGCACAAAACGATATGTGGCGCCGGGATGCATCCTTCGATGCCGCACGATGGCAAGCCACTAAAGAGGGGGCAATCGCGTGGGCTATGGCCAATTTGCCGGATGAATGGCCGGATAAGAGCGGACATGCCTTTTTTACTGATATGCTAAACGGTGTAAATTTTACGGCAACATTGCATCGTTCGTCTCAGTCGTCGCCGTTTCCGGTGGATTTGTCGGTGACCATGGTAGATCCTGACGATCATTTGACGCGTAAGGTGCGGTTGAAGGGATTGGCTTTTCATTCTCCCTGGCGGCTTGAAACCGATCGGCCGGCGAGACTTTATCTGAAAGCGCCCGATCCTCATATCCGGTGGAACCAGCATCCGCCTGAACGTTTGGTCGTGGCCGACAGCGGGAGCGTATCGCTTTCGGTTGCCAATACGCTTTTCGATTTGCATTGTCATGCGCCTGAAACCAAGATTCTTCAGCCCTTCACTGTGCAGGAGACAGCTATTTTTGATGGAGATTTGGTCTTGGATGGGGCCGTCACAGCAAAAAAAGTTTATGTGGCCGGTCATCTTCATTTTGGAGAAAAGGGCAGTATCACTGCAGAAGACATCATTTTGGGAACGGAAGCCGATGACGATCAGCGCTCTCGCATGAAAGGCCAGATCACGGTGGCCCATCCGGAAGAGATGCCTCTTCAATACTACATCAATCCGTTGGTTTGATTTTTGACATAACGGCCACGATGTGTGGTGTTTTTTCTGTGATGGCGGCTGGGGTGTCCGCTGAGACGGACAGCTGATATGATAAAGGCTCAGGCCTTATATGGAAGGATATATTATGACAAAGAACAATCGCATAAAGAAACTACAATCTATTTTAACAGGTCCGGATGCGCCGGCCGATGCCATTCTTATTCAGTCTGCAGAAAACCGTCGTTATTACTGTGGCTTCACGGGCACTTTCGGCTATCTTTTGGTGAGCAGAGACGACGCCTGGTTTTTAACCGACTCGCGCTACACTGAACAGGCCAAAATGGAAACAGCGCCCATTCATCAAGTGGCTTTGGGACGGTATAATCCCGCCACCAGTATTCGGCTTTTAGCTGAAGCGCATCATCTCGAGGTGATCGGCTTTGAAGGCAATCGGATGACGTACGACACGTATTTTAAATTGACGCGCCATTTCGGGAGAGCCAATTTGGTGGATCTCTCTAAAGAAATAGACGGTTTTCGTCGTATTAAAGATGCGGAAGAAATTGAAACACTTCGTCAAGCCGAAGCCATCGGCGATGCAGCTTTTGCCCATGTGTGCAGGCTTCTTCGTCCGGGCGTCACAGAACGGGAGATGGCTCTGGAATTGGCTTTTTTCATGCAGCGTCATGGTGCCACCGGTCTCAGTTTCGATACCATTGTAGCCAGTGGCGTGCGCTCGGCATTACCCCATGGTGTGGCCAGCGATAAAAAAATTGAAAAAGGAGATTTGGTGGTGATGGATTTTGGCTGCGTGTATCAAGGTTATTGCTCGGATATGACCCGTACCGTGGCCGTCGGTGATCCCGATGAAGAGATGAAAAATCTCTATAACATGGTGTTGGGTGCGCAGTTGGCGGCGCTTTCAGCGGTGCGTTCAGATGTATTGGGTAAGGATGTGCATCAGGTGGCGGTGGATTATTTTGAACGTGAAGGCATGGCGGCTTATTTCGGTCATGGATTGGGCCATTCGGTGGGGCTCAATATTCATGAAGCGCCGACCTTCTCGCCGGCGTCCCAGGATGCCATCCCTTCCGGTACGGTGATTACAGTAGAACCCGGTCTTTATGTGCCGGGGAAAGGCGGCGTGCGCATTGAAGATCTGATTGTGGTGACCGATGACGGTTACGATAATTTAACGCAGTCTTCGAAAGAGTTGCTCATTTTGTAAATGAGAAGCAAAACCTCTGGATAAAATCTGTCACTTGGGATATAATAACTACGAATCTGCAACGACACATAGGAGGAATAGTGAATGATCTCATCAAACGATTTTAGACCTGGTTTAACCATCGAATTAAATGGCGATCCCTGCCAGGTTATTGAATTTCAGCACGTGAAGCCGGGAAAAGGCGCTGCCTTTGTGCGTACAAAAGTACGTAATTTAAAAACCGGATCCACCACTGAAATGACTTTCCGTGGCGGCGAAAAGGTGCCGAAAGCCACCTTAGACAGACGCCAAATGCAATACCTTTATTTTGACGGTGATGGCTATGTTTTCATGGATAACCAGACCTACGATCAAATCAGCCTTACGGCAGATCAGCTTGACGGCAGTGAAAAATTCCTGAAGGAAAATATGGACTGCCAAGTCACCTCCTATCAGGGAAAAGTGCTTGGTATTGAATTGCCCACCACGGTGGAATTGGAAGTGATTGAAACCGAACCGGGAATCAAAGGCGATACTGCATCGGGCGGCTCGAAACCGGCCAAGATGGAAACGGGCGTCATGGTGAATGTTCCGTTCTTTGTCAATACCGGAGATGTGCTGCGTATCGATACCAGAACCGGTGCCTATATAGAGCGTGCCTAACGACCCAATGAAAGGACGACCGAAGATGAATAACGCCGAACATGTTGCTTATTTACGCGGACTTGCAGAAGGACTTGGCCTCACCGGCGATCAAAGCCAAGGGGGCAAATTCTATGAAGAATTGCTGAACTGCCTGGAGGTGCTCTCCCAAGATTTTGAACAGTTGAAAAAAGAGCACGATACTCTTGCCGGTTATGTGGATCAAATGGATCAGGCCTTGGCTGAAGTGGAAGAAGAACTGGATCCTTTTTATGACGATCTTGATTTTCTCTCAGATTCTTGCTGCTGCGATGATGAGTTTGATTTGGATGATTTTGAATTGGATGATGAAGACATCATCGACTTGGAAAAAGAAGAAGAAAACAAATAGGCTGTTTTCGTTTATGCCTGCTCAATTTCTTTTGAGCAGGCTTTTTTGATGGGCTATTATGTCAATTCAAAGTCGTGTGGTTTCTCGTGGTTGTATGCCTAAGCAGAGTGAAGAAGAGCTGAACGGAAGTGCTGTCGAATCAGCGATCAAATGATTCAAAAAGAAGATTAAAAAATTTTCAGAAATATCATTCAAAAATATTAACTTGTGTTTTAATGCATGGACAGAAAAAAGGGTATGTGGTATATTACAAATGATTTTTAGATGGTTTTATCATTTGGATTCTATAACTTTTTTATTGTTACCAGCATCTGTGATGGGCACATATTGAGCGCCGTTTATTGTGCGCTGTATCCTGACAAGGAGGAATTATCCCATGTCTCAGACCAAACACCAGCAAGTCATTGCTCATATTGAATCGCTTACTGTAGGCGAAAAAGTATCGGTGCGCCAATTGGCCCGCGAATTGGGCGTTAGTGAAGGTACTGTGTACCGCGCCATCAAAGAAGCGGAAAATCAAGGATATGTGACGTCTATTCCCAAAGTAGGCACGCTGCGCATCGAAAAAAAGAAAGACAGAACCATTGAAAGTCTTACCTATCATGAACTGAGTCTGCTCTTGGAAGGGCGATTTTTATCAGGAGTGGATCATAAAGACGATGTGCCTAAGAATTACTATGTGGCTTTGCACACTGCCGATTTGGATTCAGCCCGTGTGTCATCCAATACCTTGCTTATTACATCGGGGAATGAGGAAATCATTCGACAGGCTGTCAAGCGTGGTATTCCTATATTGGTGGCGGGGCACGAAAACATCAGCAACATGAATTTTGAATTTCATGAAACCGATGCGCCCATTGTCTTGGTTTGTCCCCATCAAATATTTGAACTCATTTCTCTTATCAATAAAACCATATTCGAACGTGTAAAGCGTCGCGATTTTGTGATGGTGAGCGACGTGATGAGTGAAAAGCCGTTCTTCATGCAAGAAACGGACTGCGTAGGTGATTATTTCCGTCTCTCCAAATCAGCAGGACACAGCCGTTTTCCGGTTTTGAATGAGCAGGGAATGTTGGTGGGCCTTTGCACAGCGCGTCATGTGGCCAATCAAACCGAAGAAAAACCGATTCGGGAAGTGATGCAGCCGCATCCGGTTGTGGCCAAGCCTGACGATATGATGAGTTATTTGGCGCGTCTATTCGTATTGGAAGAAGCGGAAATCATTCCGATTTTGTCTCTGGAAGATCAGCTGGTGGGTGTGGTCACCCGTCAAGATGTCATTGAAGCTCTGCAAACCACGCAAAAACAGCCGCAGTTTGGGGATGCGGTGGATATTTTGGTGCTTTCCGGCTTTGATTTAAAAGAGCGTGAACCTGAAGTAGAAATTGTCGGTCCGATAACCGACTTTATGTTGGACGAAACAGGTGAAGCCAGTATCGGTAATTTAACGATTATTGCAACCAATGCCGCCACCATTGCGGTGCGCTTAAAGGAAAACCTTATCTATCAAGCGGTGCAGGTAAACACACAAGTGTATGAACCTATTGTGGAAGATATGGTGATTCATGTGCGGGTATCTCTTTATATGCTGCGAGGACGAGAAGTGCAAGCCACCGTGCGCCTTATTTCTGAAGGCGTGGTGGTGGGCCTTTCGACCATGCTTCTCCTGCCAACAGGAAAATGAGGTTAATGCGAAGGTTCCAAATTTGATTTGCGCTGATTTTTAAATCATAGCCTGAAAACGAGTGATGCTCGAACAATATGTGTCTTTGTTTTAGAAAGGGATAGCAATGAAACCCTTTGTTCATTTGCATAATCATACAGCCTACAGCCTTTTAGACGGTGCGGCCCGTATTGAAGATGAAGTGGCCCGGGCCAAAGCGCTGGGAATGCCGGCTTTGGCTATCACTGACCATGGCGTGATGTATGGGGCGGTGCCTTTTTATAAGGCTTGCGTGAAAGCCGGTATTCGCCCCATCATCGGTTGTGAGGTTTATGTGGCGCGGCGCACGCGCTTTGATAAAGAACCCGGTCGAGATGAGGCACCGTATCATTTGATTTTACTTGCTGAGAATGAAACAGGCTATCATCATCTTTGTCATTTGGTGTCATCGGCGTCGTTGGAAGGTTTTTATTATCGGCCGCGCATCGACCGTGAATTATTGGCTGCGCACCATGAAGGGCTGATTGCTTTAAGCGCCTGTCTGGCCGGAGAAGTGCCTCGGAAAATTATAGATGGTGATATTGAAGGCGCAAAAAAAGCAGCCATCTGGCATCGTGACCTTTTTGGTCCCGATCACTATTATCTGGAGCTGCAAAATCACGGCATTCGAGAACAGCAGCTGGTAAACGATCAACTGATTCGTTTCAGTCGAGAGTTGTCCATTCCGTTGGTGGCCACCAACGACAACCACTATGTGAAGCAGGAAGATGCTCCGGTGCAGGATGTGATGCTTTGTATCCAAACAGGCAAAACCTTGGATGATCCTCATCGCATGCGCTTTGACAACGATCAATTTTATCTCAAAAGTTATGATGAAATGCTGGCGGCATTGCCCGGACAGGAAGAAGCGCTGGATAACACAATTAAGATTGCCAATATGTGTCAATTTGATTTTCAATTTGGCACCAATCATATGCCCGGTTTTACACCGCCCGACGGTATGAGTCAGGCGGATTATTTGCGTGCGCTTTCTCTGCAAGGCTTAAAACGCCGCTATGCATCCATCGATGAAACCATAATGTCTCGTTTGGACAAAGAACTTTCTGTGATTCATCAAATGGGCTATGATGCATATTTTTTGATTGTATGGGATTTTATTGATTATGCCAGACGTCATCGAATTTATGTCGGTCCGGGACGCGGTTCCGCAGCCGGCAGTTTGGTAAGCTATGCCTTGGGCATAACCGATATCGATCCTTTAAAATATAATTTGCTCTTTGAGCGTTTTTTAAACCCCGAGCGTGTAAACATGCCCGATATTGATGTCGATTTTTGTTATGAACGCCGAGATGAAGTGATTGATTATGTGGCGCGTAAATATGGGCAAGACCATGTCAGTCAAATCATCACCTTCGGTACGATGGGGCCCAAAGGCGCGGTGCGTGACGTGGGCCGGGTCTTGGATATTCCGTTGCCTGTGGTAAACAAGATGTGTAAGTTCATTCCCAACGAGTTGGGTATGACCATCGACAAAGCCATTAAGGCATCTCCGGATTTGCGTGCCGCCATCGAAGAAGACGCCGATATTCGACAGATGATAGAGACGGCTCAAAAATTAGAAGGCCTGCCCCGTCATGCCGGCACGCATGCCGCCGGAGTGGTGATTTCCCAGGCGCCGGTAGAAGCATATGCACCTCTTCAAAAAACATCTGACGGGGTTGTGATTACCCAATATGAAAAAGATTCGGTGGAAGATATTGGCCTATTGAAGATGGATTTTTTAGGCTTGCGCACTTTAACGGTTATTCATCATACCATTGAAGAAATTGAACGCCGTTACGGCGTGACTGTGGATTTTTCCACCATCAATGAGGATGATCCCGACACTTATGCCATGCTGTCTCGTGGTGATACGGCGGGGGTGTTTCAGCTGGAAGGGGAAGGCCTGCGCGCAGTTATTAAAGAACTCAAACCCGGCAGCCTGGAAGATATCATTGCTTTGGTGGCGCTTTATCGTCCGGGGCCGCTCGGCAGTGGGATGGTGGACGATTTTATAGCGCGCAAACACGGCGAAAAAGAGATTGAATACGTTCATCCCAAGTTGGCCCCCATTTTAAAAACCACGTACGGTGTGATTTTATATCAAGAGCAAGTGATGCAAATTGCCAGCCGTCTGGCCGGTTTTTCTTTGGGCGAAGCGGATTTGCTGCGGCGCGCCATGGGCAAGAAAAAACCTGAAATCATTGCAGGTCTGCGCCAACAGTTTTTAAAAGGCTGCCTAGAAAACGAAGTGGATGAACAGTCGGCGGACACCATCTTTACACTCATTGATAAGTTTGCAGGCTATGGCTTTAATAAAAGCCACAGCGCGGCGTATGGGGTGTTGGCATTCCAAACTGCGTGGTTAAAAAAATACTATCCGCATGAATTTATGGCAGCGCTGTTAAATTCGGTGATGGACAACAGCGACCGCATCACCAATTATGTGGGCGTGTGCAAAAGTTTGGGGATTTCAGTTTTGGGACCGGACGTGAATGAAAGCGGCTACGGCTTTACAGTTACCGATGCAGGCATTCGTTTTGGTCTTGGTGCCGTGAAAGGGGTCGGTGAAGGCCCGGTGAAGGCCATTACAGCTGCCCGTGATGAAGGCGGCGCTTTTAAAAGCCTGCAGGATTTTTGCCTTCGTGTGGACCATCGTCAGTTAAATAAGCGCGTGTTGGAAAGTTTGATTTGTGCAGGCGCTTTTCATTTTGTGCCGGAAGGAAAACGTGCGCTGGTGGCGGTGTTGGATGAATGTGTGGCTCAGGGACAGGCGATACAGAAATCTCAGCAATCCAATCAGGTGTCGTTTTTTGACTATTTGGAGACACGTGTAGAGGATCGTGTGGCAACCATTGACATTCCTCCGCTGGAAGATTATAGTAAAAGCGACCAATTGAAGAT
>JAEZVS010000023.1 GCA_023443145.1 Bacillota bacterium
TGTTTGTCCATGGCATACATGAGACTGACGTGGGGCGTGGAGGTATATTGATAGTTTTTCTTAGCAATGCGGTCGTAAATGGCACGTAAGTCAAAGTAGACGCCGCGGTGTTCCACCACCTCGGTGCGGTCGTAGGCTTTTTGGCTCATGGTGCACACAGCCATGCCCGGAGGCAGTGCCAGCGCCTTGTGGCTGGAAGTCAGCAAAATATCGATGCCCAGCCGATCGACTTCAATTTTCATGCCGCCGGCCGAAGAGACAGCGTCCACGCACCACACCACGTTGGGATATTTTTTGACCACAGCGGCAATGTCTTCCAGATTATTGGCGACGCCGGTGGCCGTTTCGCTATGGGTGGTGGTGAGCAGATCATATTCGCCGGTGGCCAATGCTGCGTCAATTTTTTCTGCAGGTACAAACTGACCTAAGGACACTTCTATGAGATCGGCAGGCACGTTATTGGCTACGGCCATTTTATACCAGCGTTTGCCAAAATCGCCCATGGACGTGCACAGTGCCCGTTTGGCAGTGCAGGAACGTACCGCAGCTTCCATCAAACCGCTGCCGGATGAGGTGGATAAAAGCACCAGATTTTCAGTGTAAAAAAGCTGCTGCAATTTTTCGGTGATGGCTTTTTGCAAAGCAGAAATTTCTTTGGTACGGTGACCAATAAGCGGTCGAGCCATTTCTGCGAGCACCTCAGGCGCCACTTCGGTGGGGCCGGGAATAAATAACTGTTTGTGAGTGATGTCCATGGTTGTCCTCCTATAAATATGTAGCTAACGGCCGGTCGCCGCCGTGCACTCATCATAACATGTGGACAGCAGTGTCTCCAAGGTGGATATCTGTGCGCGCTATATAAAAAATGCTTATTTAATTGAAGCGGCTACGGATGCTGGAAATCTCTCAGTCGCTTATTGACAGAACGTGTCTCGTGTATTATACTAATGATACAATTCGCGAAATCTTATCAAAAGGAGCGTTGAAAGTATGTCTTATACACCCAAAAATTATTTCCCAAGGCCTGAGCTGAAATTCAAGGCCAAAGAAATGTTGCGAGGCCATTGGTTGCCGGCGGTGATTGTGGCGGCGCTGTTTCTAATCTTTAATTCTGCCGGCACCTTTGCAGGAATGAAAGTGCTTTTTCCTGAAACCACTATTGCATCTTATTTCGGTTGGAACGCATCTGCGATGAATGGCCGTATGTTTGAGACCAGCTTAGATTTTTCTAATGTTGATATGGTGCTGTTACTGGCTGTGGTGCTAATTGTAGGGGTTATGATAAACGGCATCTTTCAGATGGCGGCCAGCGTCTGGTTTTTATACTTGGCGCAAGGACGCGGCGAAGCCACCGTGGGTGAGTTTTTCTCTCATTTCGGCTATTGGCTGAATGGGGTGCTTATGTATCTGTGGATGACGCTCTGGATGCTCATTTGGGTGATTTTACCCATTGGGGCGATGGTTGCACTCTCCATTTTCATGGGACCGGAGCCGCTTACCTTCGTGGTGTTCTCGCTTCTCATTGGGGCTATTTCTGTGTACAAAGGGGCGCAATACAGCCTTTGCTTCTATGCGCTGGCCGACGAGCCTGAAATTGGTGTGCGCCAAGCGTTGCGCGCCTCTGTGGAAGCCACCCGTCATCATGTGGGCGATATTGTTCTCACGGCCATCAGTTTTATTGGATGGTATATTTTGGGATCGTTGATTCCGCCGGTCAATCTTTATGTTTATCCCTATGTGTTTACGACGTATGCCAACATATGGCTGCATCTTCGCAATGAGGCCTTCGACAATGGTGTGCTGAATCCCGTTGATTTTGGTTTGCAGGCGGTGGAGCAGCCGGAGAATCAGAGCTACAGCACGCAAGTGAACGAAGGCGGCGCGCTTTCGGAGCCGGCTCCTCATGTGGATGACCGCACCGATGCCCTGCCGGATGCCAGCGAGAAAGATATTCAAGATTTTTCTGAAGCTCGTGAAGAAAATGAGGAGAATCATCAATGAGTATGAATAATCGTTACGAAAAAATAGATGCGCCCTCCATGAACACCCAAGAACAGACCTTTACCGGTGAAGGAAAGCCTAAAAAGAAAAACAACAAATTTAAGGGCGGGTTGATCCTTTTAGGCCTGGTTGTGGTACTGGCGGGCCTGGTTTTGGCGGCCAATCATTTCATCAAGCCCGGTTCCGGGCATGCCGATAAGGCCTGGTCCAGCGGTGATGAAAACGTGGCGGTCATTCATGTGGAAGGCGAAATTCAAGCAGAAGGTGATACGTACAATCAAGAGTGGATCAGCAATACCATTCGCTCGGCTCAAAATGATCGGGATAACCGTGCCATCTTGCTTTTAATCAATTCTCCCGGGGGTACGGTGTATGAAAGCGATGCCACCTGGAAACTGTTGAAAGAATATCGAGAAAAAACCAAACGCCCCGTTTATGCGTATTGTGAGCGTCTGTGCGCTTCCGGAGGCTACTATATTGCATCCGGAGCTCAAAATATTGCGGCCAATCGCAACAGTCTGGTCGGTTCCATCGGCGTTATCGGCGGCAGTTTTGTCGATGCCCGAGGTTTGATGGAAAAACTGGGCGTGTCCATTGATGTGATTCACAGCGGCAAAAACAAACTCATGGGGAGCCCTTATGCACCCCCTACCGATGAGCAAAAAGCCATCATGCAGTCTATTTCCGATGAAGCCTATCATCAATTTGTAGGTGTGGTGGCTGAAGGACGCGGCGTGGCCCCCGATCAGATTTTACCCTTGGCCGATGGCCGCATTTACAGTGCTCAGCAAGCCAAAAACAATGGTCTCATCGATGAAGTGATGGATTTTGAATCCTACAAAAATAAAATTAAAAAAGATTTGAAAGCGCCGGATATGTCCTTTAAGGAAGAAAGCTTTATGGCGCCGAAAAGCTTCTTTAAAAGCCTCACTGAAATGAGCACTCAGCTTAAACATTTGGCGCCGGGAGCCGATGCCGTTGATACCATTCAAAAATTGCAGGAGATGAGCCAAAGCGGCCCCAAATATTTATATGAAGGATAGTCGCAACAATTACACCGTGGCGGAAGGCAGCTGCCTTCCGCCTGTTTCTACGAGGAGAGGGGAACATGCCACAGCAACCGTACGATTTTAACCGCATTCACTATTTCACTTTTGATGATTTATCCATTGTGCTGGATATTAACAGCGGCTCGGTCCATCTCATTGACGAAGACGTGATTTTTTATTTGGATCTGTTGAAATCCGGTGCACCTGCGGAGGAGGCGCAAAATGCGCTGGCCGCACGCATTGGTGCAGACGAAGCCCGGGAGTTGTTGGCGGCCCTTGAGGCCTTGATTGACGAAGGGTTTTTATTCAGCCCGGAGGATTTTTCCGATTATCGTCCCCACACCGAGCCCATTGTCAAAGCCATGTGTTTGCACATGGCCCATGATTGCAACTTGCGCTGCGGCTATTGTTTTGCCGAAGGCGGCGCTTATGGAGGCGATCGGGGCCTGATGAGCCTGGAGACAGGCAAGGCTGCCTTGGATTTTCTTATGACGGCCTCTCGTCATCGCACCCACGTGGAAGTGGATTTTTTTGGCGGGGAGCCTCTCCTAAATTTTGACGTGTGCAAAGAATTGGCCGCCTATGGCCGAGCTCTGGCCCGGGAACGGGGTAAGGTATTAAAGCTTACGCTCACCACTAATGGCGTGCTTTTAAATGATGAGGTGGCGCAATGGATGGACGAAAACCGCATCGACGCTGTCCTCTCTTTAGATGGACGTCCGGAGGTGCACAATCGTATGCGCCGTTTTGTAGGCGGCGGCTTGTCTTATGAGCCGGTGGTCAAAAACTTTCAGCGTTACACCGGCACGCGCGATCCGCGTGAACACTGGTATTATTTGCGCGGCACCTACACCCATTACAATTCCGATTTTGCCGAAGATGTCATCCATATGGCAGATGAGCTGGGGTTTACCGAGCTTTCCATGGAACCGGTGGTGGCGGATGCATCGGCGCCCTATATGCTTACCGAAGAAGACAAACCGGTGCTTTTGGCCAATTATGATCGTCTGACCCGCCATTATTTAAAACGCCGCGAAGAGGGCCGCCCGTACAATTTTTATCACTTTAATATTGATTTTGACGGTGGTCCGTGTCTGCCGAAGCGTCTGGCCGGCTGCGGCAGCGGTCATGATTATCTGGCGGTGAGTCCGGAGGGGGATCTTTATCCTTGCCATCAGTTTGTAGGCGATGAGGCTTATAAAATGGGTACGGTGTTTGACGGCATCACCCGGCCTGAGATCGGCGCCTGTTTCCAAGAAGCCACTGTGCTCACCAAGCCTACTTGCATGAATTGTTGGGCCCGCTTTAATTGTTCCGGAGGATGTCATGCCAACAACATCCGTTATGGCGGCGGCTTACATGAACCGTATGCCTATGGCTGTGATTTGCAGCGCAAGCGCATTGAGTGCGGTCTTTATCTGGAAGCCAAACGGCTTTTGGCCGAGATGGAAGCCGATGATTCCGAGACTTCGGTTTACGTGTGATTTTTTAGCTTGAGGTGAAAATCACCACAGGTCTGTTGCAAAAAAAAGGGGAACACGTGCAAAATTTTTATGATGAGTATGGCACAAGCCATTGACACAGCGTGATGTGGGGCTATAATGTAACGTAATGGACCTGAGAAGGCCCTAAACACACTGTCTTTTTGGGAGGAGCAAAAATGGCACAGAATATACAGTTTACCAAAAGCCATCAATGGGTGATTTTTTCTGACGACGGCGACAGCGCAACCGTAGGAATTACCGACTATGCGCAGCAAGAATTGGGAGACATTCAATCTGTCAACCTGCCGGAGCCGGGCGAAGGCTTTATGACTGGAGACGTCTTCGGCGATCTGGAAGGCGATGCTACTGTGCTGGATCTTTATATGCCCCTTAGCGGCACCATTGCAGCCATTAATGATGATATTGTGACGGCCCCCGAATCGGTGAATGACGATCCCTATGAAGCTTGGTTCGTGGAAGTCACCAATATTGAAGATGTAGATGAATTACTGAGTGAAGATGAGTATCTGGCTTTTATCCAGAGCGGCGATGAATAAGTAAACACCGATTGTATCGAACGCAAAAAGACCTGAGACCGTTGCGGTCTCAGGTCTTTTTTCATGAAAATGTGATGTGTGTGCAAAGGTGTATTTTTTTATTTTGGGCAAAAAAGATAAAATCCGGAAGTGTTTTTGAGCTTAAGGCATCCATATCACCGCCTGAATAAATGTTGCTTTCAGGCGGTGATTCTAATTCAGATATCAGTGAGACCGGAAGAACATCAGGAAAAAACAGCTTTTATTTCCAAGTATTCTTCAAAGCCGATGGGACCGCCTTCGCGGCCAATGCCGCTTTCTTTATAGCCGCCAAAAGGCGCCATAATATCACGGGGACCGTTGTTTACATAAAGCTGACCGGCCCGGATTTTGCCGGCGGCGGCGAGCGCTTCTTCTTCCGGGCCCACCACAGCGGCGCCCAGGCCATAATTGGTGTCGTTGGCGATGGCGATGCCTTCTTCTACTGTGTCATAGGTTTGCACCACCAGCACCGGTCCGAAGATTTCTTCCTGTACGATGGACATGCCGGCTGTGACATCGGTGAAGATGATGGGCTGTACCACGTGGCGGTCGGCGTCTTTTTGAGGAATGGCGCCATAAAACAGAGTGGCTCCTTCAGCAACGCCCTGTTCCACCAGATCGCACACTTTTTCGTATTGTTTTTTGTTGATGATGGGGCCTAAAGTATTGGCGGAATCTTCCGGATCTCCTGCTTGCCAGCAATCGGCGGCTTCTTTAAGGGCTGCCAAAGCTTTGTCCAGATCGGTCTTTGGCACCACCCATCTGGTGAAAGCCACGCAGGTTTGCCCCGCGTTGGCAAAGCAAGAGGAGGTGACCCCTTTGGCCGCGGCGGTATAGTCACAACCCGGCAAGCAAAGCATGGGGCTTTTGCCACCCAGTTCCAAAGCGATTTTTTTGATGGTCGATAGTGCTTGACGGCCAACTTCACGCCCGCTTTTGGTGGAACCGGTAAAAGAGATCATATTCACATCCGGATGGAGGCAGAGGGCATCCCCTACTTCACTGCCCCGACCGGTGACAAGATTCAGCACGCCGGCCGGAAGCCCGGCCCGGTGAAAAGCATCCATCAAATAATAGATGGAAAGAGGTGTATGCTGTGACGGCTTGATGACGGCTGTATTGCCGGCCAAGAGGGCAGGCGTTACTTTTTGCACCACTTGCCCCAACGGGTAGTTCCACGGTGTGAGAAGACCCACCACGCCAATGGCTTCACGCACCACTTTGCCGTTGGTTAATTTTTCTTCAAAGGGATAGGTTTTGGCTACATCGATAAAGCTTTGAACGCGATTGTAGTTGCGGTCCACATGAATGCGTGTGGTCCAATCCCGGGGTTGGCCCAATTCAGCCACTTCCAGATCAATCAGGTCTGAACGATGGCTTTTAAAAATATCCAACGCTTTTTCGACCAGAGCCACCCGCTCGTCGATCTTTTTTTGAGACCAAGCAGGAAATGCTTTTTTGGCAGCGGCCACGGCGCGATGCACATCCTCATCATCACCGGCCGGCACTTGGGCTATGACCTCTAAAGACCAAGGATTGAGCACGTCAATTTTATCTCCGCCGGCCGGATCGCACCAGCAACCGTCAATGTATAGTTTGTTGTAATCCATAATATCCTCCTAAGTAAGATTATATAGCGCTTCAATAGCTTTCCGTAACAATGTTGAAGGTTGATGCTTTCATTCAAGAGTAGCACAGTTCACTTATAGAGGCAATATGAAGTAAACGGTTTGGTGCCAGACGCTGATTTGAAATGATTTTTTGAAAGAAAATATATATTGACATACTAAAGTGCAACTGATAAATTAGACATAGACAACCTGGGAGTGTGATGGTGAATTTTATGATAGAAAAAAGGGGGAGGAGATGCGTATCAAATTTTTGATAACAGATGTATGTTAAAAGTTGACGTTTTGAATCATTAGAAAGGATCCATCATGCAAAAAAACATGAGACATCGTGTGTTGGCGTTGTTGTTGATGTTGACGCTCATTTTATCGAGCTTACCGTTGGGGATGGTGCCGGCTCAAGCACAGGCAGTAACCGATGACAAAGGGTTCATTTTTGATGGCACGACCTTGGTCGGGGTGGAAAACATTTGGAATTTTACAGATATAAATCTGACACTTCCCTCTCAAACGCCTTCAGGTGAAACTGTTACAGCCATCGGAGACAATGCTTTTGAAGGACTGGCTGAAACAGGTGTTGAATATGATGTGACCATTCCTAAGGGAGTGACTTCAATTGGTGATGAAGCTTTTTATAATGTGCCAGTACACTCGGTGCAATTGCCATCCACTCTTACAGATATTAAGTGGCGTGCGTTTGCTGGGTGTAATCTAAATACAGTGTCATTGCCAGTTAATCTGAAAACTTTAGGTGCGGAAGCGTTTAAAGGCAGTCATATTGAGCGCGTGAATCTGCCGGAAGGTCTTATGATTATTAAGGGTTCGGCCTTTAAAGACAATCAGTTGACGGAGATCACTTTACCTTCAACATTGAAAGAGTTGTGGAAAGATGCTTTTTCCGGCAATCAGATTACAGATGTTACAATTCCTGCAGGGCTTACTCACTTTGATGCTGCATTCCAATCCAATCCTCTAGCAGCAGTCACTTTATCAGAAGGGCTGACCGAACTGCCAGATGATGCTTTCGCACATCAAAGCACTTACCAAAAGCCTTTAGGTGACATAACTGCTGTGACACTTCCCAATTCTCTTAAAGTCATTGGTGAAAGAGCCTTTTACAATCAACCTATTGCTGATCTAACGCTTTCTAAAAATGTTAATAAAATTGGTGCATCGGCTTTTGCTAAAGAAAAAGAAAATATTGATAAGACTCAAAGATTGCAAAGTATCGTTTGGAATGAATCTCTTGAAAGCATCGGTGCTGCTGCCTTTAAAAATAATGCGCTCTCGGGCGAACTCACCTTGCCAAATTCGGTGAAGCACATTGGCGATGGAGCGTTTAAAAACAATCAACTGTCAGGAAAGTTGACACTACCTAAGAATCTTCAGACCATCGGTGTGTTCACAGAGCAATCGTCGATGCAGACAGATGGTGCATTTGAGAACAATCAATTATCAAGTGTAATATTTCCTGAAGGTCTGACACTGATAGGGAGCAATAGCTTTGCTTACAATCATCTTTCAGGGACGATTGTTTTACCTCGAACGATTGACATGGTGGGCAGCCATGCCTTTTATAACAATAATATTACTGAAATCTATGCACCACCGCTTGATGATCGTCCGGATGGAACCGAGCGTGTGGGTGAAGCGCCATACGATAATAATGGAAAATCCGGAACTGAATCAATTATTCCGAAAAATGATCTGCCGCCACAATCGCCCGGTGAATGGCCGGCTTCCTATTTTACCTGGGAAGGCGATAAGGTGACCGGTCTTAATGAAGAAGGGTTGGCTTATCTTAAAACCCATCCGGATATGGTCATTGCTTCTCATAATCCTGATGGGCAGCCGGTTAAGACCATCGGAAAGATGGCTTTTGCTCTTTTGGATACGAAAAAGAAAGCCAAGCTTACAGGGGTGGAAATTCCTGAGTCTGTAACGACCATTGAAGCGGCAGCATTTTTCCGTAATGCCATTACAGGGAAGGTTACTTTTCCTGAAGGCGTGACTGAAATTCCCGTTTCAGCTTTTCGAGGCAATGCCATCACAGAAGTTGAATTTCAGGGAGCCGTGACAGTTATCGACCGCTTGGCTTTTGCGGAAAATCAGTTGACTTCTGTTTCCATTCCGGATTCTCTGACAACTATTGGTGAGCAGGCATTTATGATCAATCCCGGGGTTGACGAATACGGCGATCATGTGGTGCTTTGGACGCCGAAGAAAAACAATCCCCGGCACTTGGAAAACAAGGAAAACTACTATGTGGATCCGTCAGATGATCTTAAGACGGATGCGATAGATGCCACGACATGGACCCACGACGATTTTTCTTACAGTGGCGATA
>JAEZVS010000067.1 GCA_023443145.1 Bacillota bacterium
GCCGTGCGCAGCTGCTTTCTCTGATGCGCACTCAACCACGCACCTAAGGTGTTCCCCAAATGCAGCGGCGGATAAGCAATGGTCAGAAAATCGTCCAACCCGGCCTCGTATTCGGTGAGTGCCACCATATCCACTGCCGGACATATGTCACGATCAAATCCGTCAAAGGCGGGATTGGCCATCGCTTGGGTGATTTCACGGGCGCGGTCGGCGCGAAAATTAAAAAAGATCAGCCCGTCATCATCGTGTACGACGCCTAAAGGCGCGCCATCTTTATCGGTCATGACGGTCGGTTCCACAAATTCATCGTAAATGCCGGCTTCATAACTGTTTTGAATGGCTTCCGAGACACTTGCAGCCTTCTTGCCTTCTCCTTTCACCAACATCGTCCAAGCCCGCTGTACCCGTTCATAACGTTTGTCACGGTCCATAGCATAATAGCGTCCGCAAATGGATGCAATCCGACCCGAATGCTCTTGATTGAGATGCGCTTCCAAATTTCTCAAGTACGCTGCCGCGCTGTCAGGCGGCACGTCTCGCCCGTCTAAAAACGCGTGGACAAAAATATTTTGAATGCCATGGGCTTTGGCCATGGATAAAAGAGCCAGCAGGTGATCTTGATGAGAATGAACCCCGCCATCAGAAAGTAAGCCCATCAGATGCAAGGACGTGTTTTTCTTCTGCACGCGCGTCATCAATGCCGATAAAGCGTCATTTTTAAAAAATGTACCATCGGCAATATCACGATCAATACGCAGTAAGTCTTGATAAACCACGCGACCGGCGCCCAAATTTAAGTGCCCAACCTCCGAATTGCCCTGTTGACCTGCCGGCAGGCCGACATCCTCACCGCTGGTTGATAGGACGCTGTGGGGACAATCGGCAAAAAGACGATCAAGATGCGGGGTCTCAGCCAAAGACACCGCATTTGTCGGTCCATCGGCTGCCAATCCCCAACCATCTAAAATACAAAGAAGCACAGGCTTAGCCACTGATCCCACATCCTTTTTCGATAAGTGCCGCGAAATCAGCAGGATCTAGAGAAGCTCCGCCCACGAGGGCACCGTCCACGTTTGCTTGGGCCAGAAAATCGCCCGCATTAGCCGCTTTAACGCTGCCGCCGTAAAGAATGCGTGCAGATTGCCCCGCTTCTTCTCCCAATAAATCGGACAACGCCTGACGAAGCGCAACTGCCATGGCCTCTGCATCAGCGGCGGTGGCCGTCCGTCCGGTGCCGATGGCCCAAACCGGCTCATAAGCCACCACCAGTTCTGCGGGACGTTCCTCTTTCGACAAATTGGCGAATACTGCCTTCAACTGAGCCACTGTAAAGGCTTCGGCCTCTCCCGCTTCACGCACATCCAGGGCTTCTCCCACGCAGAGCACCGGTGTGAGTCCGTTTTTCACACAGGCCACAAATTTTTGCCGTAAAAAGTCATCGTTTTCTCCAAATAGAGCGCGCCTTTCCGAGTGCCCCACAAGCACATAACGCACACCAACGTCCACAAGCATTGCCGGCGAAATTTCACCGGTAAATGCGCCTTTGGGCTCTGAATGCACATTTTGAGCCCCCAGCGCCACTTTCTTTTCTTTAAGGGCCCCAGAGACGGTGCCAAGTGCAGTAAAAGGCGGAAAAATGGCTACATCTGCTTCAGAGGCCGGCACAAAGGAGTCAATAAAAGCAAGAGCTTCTGTCGAAGTTTTATGCATCTTCCAATTGGCCATAAAGAGAGGGATTCTAGGCATTGTCATCCTCCCTTTCTTCAATCACCGCTAGGCCCGGCAGAATGCGTCCTTCTAAGAAATTCAGAGAAGCTCCGCCGCCGGTTGAAATGTGATCCACAGCATCGGAAAGACCGGCTTTGTGAACCGCCGCCACCGAGTCACCGCCGCCAATAATTGTATAACCGGAGCAATCGGCCACTGCCTGTGCCAATTCAAAAGTGCCCTGCGCAAACGCTTCTATTTCAAACACACCCATGGGTCCATTCCAAAAAATGGTTTGCGCATCTTGTAGAGCATCGGCATATTGGCGACGGGTCTTGGGGCCGATGTCCAAGGCCATTTCGCCGTCAGGAATGGCGGCCGCATCACATACGTGGGCAGAGGCTTCATCATCAAGGCCGGAAGACGCCACCACATCTGTTGGCAAGAGAAAACGTTTGCCTGTTTCGGCCACTTTATCCAGAATCGCCCGCGCCACGTCCAATTTATCTTTTTCCACCAAAGAAGCCTTCATATCCAGGCCTTGGGCTGCCAGGAAAGTGTTGGCCATCCCGCCGCCAATGATGAGCACGTCCGCAGTCTTAAGCAGGCTTTCAATAACGCCAATTTTATCGGATATTTTTGCCCCGCCCACAATGGCCACAAAGGGGCGCGTAGGACGGATGACGGCACGTGCCAATGCGCTCAGCTCATTTTTAATGAGAAAACCGGCCACTGTCGGCAAGAAATGACCAATCCCCTCTGTGGAACAATGGGCGCGATGGGCAGTCCCAAAGGCATCGTTTACAAAAAGATCCCCATATTGCGCCATTTCCCGCGCGAAAGCCATATCATTTTTTTCCTCTTCCGGATGGAAGCGCACATTTTCCAACATGAGCACATCACCATCTTGAAGAGCCGCTACTTTTTCGCGCACCGCATCACCCACGCAGTCGTCTAATTTCTCAACCGGCTTACCCAAATGTTTCGCAAGGCATGCGGCCACCACATCCAGGCGCATATCATCGCACACTTTGCCTTTGGGGCGACCCAGATGGCTCATCACCACCACCCGTGCCCCGTGATCGATTAAATATCTGATGGTAGGCAAGGCCTTGACGATACGCTCGTCATCAGTGATGGCACCTGTTTCTTTATGCCGTGGCACATTAAAATCCACACGGAGCAGCACACGTTTTCCACGCAACTCACAATCTTCGATGGTTTTCTTTCCCATAATGTCCTCCTTGTGCGTCAAATTTAATTATATTATACGCACACTTTACACTCTATGCAATATCATGACTCCCGTTTTCCCTCTTGTATGCGGCGCAAATCATCGCCTATTTCCTCCAAACGACGCATACGATGATTGACGCCACTTTTGCCCACAGGCGGGTCACAAAGTTCACCCAACTCTTTTAAGCTGGCTTCGGGAGATGCCAAGCGCACCTTCGCCACCTGCTCCAAAGATGGCGGTAGCTTATCCAGACCCATTTCTTTTTGAATAAGCAAGATGGTTTGCACTTGCCGCATTGCTGCATCAATAGACTTATTCATATTAGCCGTCTCGCAATTGACCAATCGGTTCACTTGGTTGCGCATGTCTTTTGACACGCGCACGTTTTCCAAAGCCATGACAGCTTCATGGGCGCCAATTAAAGCTAAAAAGTCACTGATTTGTTCACTTTCTTTTAAATAAACCACACAATTTTCTTTGCGATAGCTCATGCGCAAAGAAATACCGTAACCTTCCATCAAATTGGCCAGGTCTTTGGCATATTCTTCGCTTTGGGTCACCAATTCCAAGTGATAGCTTCTCTGGGGATCGGTCGTGGAGCCGCTGCCCAAAAAGGCACCGCGCAAATATGCTCTCCGAAGCTCATCACGCAAAGTAAATTCCGGGGCAATATCGGGTCGAAACAACATGCCATCTTCATTCATCATGCCCAGTGTTTGCAGCACCGAGCGCAGGCGCGGTTGTGACGGCATATGTACCACATAGCGAATGTTTTTTTTCAGTCTGGTGCGCCGCTGTATGTCAATACGCGCTTGCACATGGAAAATCTCGCGCAACCAACTGTACGCTTGGCGCGCCACAGCAGCATTCTCTGAAACCAGCTCTAATGATATGCGCTTGCCGCTGCCAATTAAAATGCTGCCATCCATGCGTACAAGTCCTGCCAATTCAGCCACTTTCTCGGCTTCTGTTTCCGGTTGAATCCGCACCAGTTCATTTTTAATATCGTTTGAATAGCTCACGTTCGATGATCCTCCCGACCTCGAATAAGGTGGAAATCCCACAGGGATTTTAAAAATCCGCGTTTGCGGCGGAAAGATGTGTCTTCATATAAGGTCACCATAATGGCGTGGGCCAATCGATCAGCATCATGGCGATATGGATTTTCTTTCGACACCAAAGGCAGGCGCACCAGCTCTGAGTGCATCGCAGACACCGCATCTTCATCCGCAATCACATGCTCGGCGCCCATGGTCAAAAAATCGGCTAAAGTAACTTCACCGCTTGTGGTGCCGTCATCTGCCAGACAATAGTCAATCATTCCCGGCGCACTGTGATGCACAATGGCTGCCAGATGATCCGACACGGTATAACCATCGGTCTCACCAGGCTGAGTCATTACATTGGCAATATAAAAGATGCGTGCCGAACTTTTTTCAAGGGCGTCCACCACGCCTTTCACGCAAAGATTGGGAATCACGCTGGTATAAAGACTGCCCGGGCCCAAAATGATGGCATCGGCCTCTTGGATCGCCTCCAGCACCTCTTCCATGACTTGAGCATTGGCGGGACGCACCGACAATTTTTCGATGACACCGCCACTTTTGGCGATGTTACATTCCCCCACCATTTTGCGCCCATCCCGCAGCTTCGCCACCAGAGTAAGCGGCACATGCGTTATGGGCAGCACCCGTCCGTTGATGTGCAGCACTTGTCCGATAGAAGATATGGCATCTTGAAAATTGCCTTGTACAGCCGTGAGTCCCAAAAGGAGTAAATTACCCAAACTGTGCCCTTTTAGACCATCACCCTTTGCAAAACGGTAACTGAACAATTTTTCCATGATGTCTTCTTCGTCGGCAAGAGCCACGATACAGCTTCGAATATCGCCTACAGGAATGACATCAAATTCTTCACGCAGACGACCGCTGGAGCCGCCATCATCACCCACGGTGACGGCTGCAGTAATATTGGCGGTGTAATGCTTCAGCCCTTTTAGGAGCACGCCCAAGCCGGTGCCTCCGCCAATCACGACAATCTTAGGCCCCTGGGCCAGGCTGGTGTTTTCGTAATAGTGATCCAAACCTGCCTGTCCACGGGTCACATTTTGATAATGTGTAGAGATCTTTAAGACACAGTATACAAAGGCCAATATGCCAATAAACACACAAACCAGACCTTGCTCAAAGGAAAGGTCTGGAAAATTGCGCTGCATAAAATGCACGGCATCATATGTAAATTGTTTGGCCGCAGGATTATTGACCATTGACCAAAGCCCGAGAATAATCAAACCCAACGCCACACCGCCAAAAAGAGCCCAGCGCTTGAGACCCAAACCCGGGTATAGCCATTTCATCACATGTTTCGGCGCTTTCAATTAAGACCACCTCCGTTCAGTGATCTCAGTGATCGCGATGGTTAACCATGGTGCGATAACCTGCCTGTTCCAAGGCGTCGCCCAGCGCAATGGCCAGCGCAATGGAGCGGTGTTGACCGCCGGTGCAGCCAATGCCGATGGACAGATGGCTCTTGCCCTCATTTTGATAGAGCGGCAACAAATAGAAGATCATCTCTTGAAGTTTTTGTAAAAACGAACGTGCCTCAGGATTGGCAAAAATATAATCTCTCACCGCTTCATCGCGACCTGTCAAACTGCGCAGCTCCGGCACATAAAAAGGGTTTTTCAAAAAACGTACATCCATGATGATATCGGCATCAATGGGCACCCCATGTTTAAAACCAAAAGACATGACACTGACGCTGATGGCATTTTCCCTATCGTTCCAACGACTTAAAAGAGCGTCACGCAAGTCTTTATTGCTATAGGCCGATGTATCTATAATATCATCGGCCATTTTCCGTAAAGCAGCAAGTTTTGCACGTTCACGGTCGATTCCCGTTAAAAGGGAGCCATCTTGACTTTGGGGATGAGAACGGCGTGTTTCTTTAAACCGACGCACCAAAACTTCTTCGGAAGCTTCCAAAAATAAAATGCGGTATGAAATCCCCAAGGCACGCAAATAAGCGAGCGCTTCATCAATCCCGTCCAGGAACGACTCGCCACGCAAGTCGACCACCAAACACACACGGGTGATGCTGCCCTCGCTCTGTAGAATAAGTTCTGCAAAGCGGGATATGAGCGGTGCCGGCAAGTTGTCTACACAAAAGAAGCCAATGTCTTCCAACACTTTGCTGGCCTGCGTTTTGCCGGCACCTGAGAGCCCGGTTATAATTAAAAATTCACGCTCAGACTGACCCATCACCATATCCCCTTAATGCTAACTTAATATTTACGCTTCAATAGCACGAGATGCACGCCACATAATGTAACGGCCGCTCAGGCAAGGTTCACGATTTAAAAGCAAGGTTTCTTGTTTGTCGTTAATGAAGAAGTATCCTTCGCCCACTTGATCGGCTTTATTCCAGCCGTTGCGAGCAACCCAATCCATGAGCATATCTTCACTTTTGCTCGTGTTTTTGCACAAATAAACCAGTGCACCGTCTTGATCCAGGCGCACAAAAAGATCGCCCTGAGGTTTTTCCAGATCAATGATCCCTTTGACCAGTTCTTTTTTTACAAAGCCCACGGCGCCGGCAGCACCGAGCAACAGGGTTAAGCCAATAACTCTTTTTTTCATCTAAAATTCCTCCTTAAATGACTGATGTTGCTGCTTTCATCATACCATCTTTTCAGACAAACGTCATGTACAATTTTAATGAATATGCAATTTGTTCTGACATTTTTAGTCAATAACCGTGTTTTTTACCCTTTTCCTTCTTTTATGAGAATTTTTTGATATGCTTTCAAAGAATTATTGACTGATGCAATTTAAAAAACCAACGCCTCTTAGTGATTCCTTTCAACTGACACATTGATTTTTATTTTCTCTATGATATAATGGTTTGGATTTGGAAATTTTCAAACCTGCATGATAAAGGAGTGCTGAATGTGAGCCCAAAAGCCTATCTCGTTTTAGCCGATGGCACCATTTACGAAGGTACATCCATCGGCTGTGAAGGAACGGTGATTGCAGAAATGGTTTTCACCACCGCCATGACCGGCTACATGGAAACCCTTACCGATCCCAGCTACTATGGTCAAATTGTGTTGCAAACATTTCCGTTAATCGGAAATTACGGCGTCATTTCGGAAGACAAGGAAGCCGCGCATCCTGCACTCAAAGGCTATGTGGTCAAAAACTTATGCACCGCGCCGTCTAACTTTCGTTCAGAAGGCCCTTTACAGGATTTTTTGATAAAAGAAGGCATTGTCGCACTGTCGGGCATTGACACCCGTGCCCTTACCAAGCGCTTGCGTGAAAAAGGTGTCATGCCTGCAGTGCTCACCACCAAAAAAGAAGATGCCGATGTTTCTCTTTTGAAAAAAGAGCTGAGCAAAGACGCCATTATGCACGTCACCACTCAAGAAGTGGTGATACATCCCGGTTCCGGAAAACGGGTGGTGCTTTGGGATTTTGGCGCCAAACAAAACATTTGCCGTGAACTGCTTCGCCGAGATGCACATGTGATTCAAGTGCCGGCGAATACTTCTGCTGAAGACATATTGGCTTTTAATCCTGATGGCATTATGCTTTCCAACGGACCGGGCAATCCGGAAGATGTACCGGAAATCATCGAAAACATAAAAAAACTGCTCCCTAAAGGCATTCCCATATTCGGCATTTGTATGGGGCATCAGCTGCTGGCCTTAGCTCACGGGTTCCGCACCTATAAACTGAAGTATGGGCATCGCGGCGCCAATCAGCCGGTGCATCATCACAAATCCGGGCTCACCTACATCACCAGTCAAAATCACGGTTACGCAGTGGATAGCGATTCCATCGATCCGGCACTGGCGAAAGAAAGCTTCCGCGGTTCCAACGACGGGGTATGCGAAGGTATTGATTATAAAACCACCCCTACTTTCAGTGCGCAGTTTCATCCAGAAGCTTGCGCCGGTCCTGAAGACACACGCTCATTATTTAACCGCTTCTTTGCCTTAATGGAGGAAACATCATGCCATTAAATCCCGATCTGAAAAAAGTGCTTGTCATTGGCTCGGGCCCCATTGTCATCGGGCAAGCAGCTGAATTTGACTACGCCGGCACCCAGGCTTGCGAAGCTTTGCGCGAAGCCGGACTTGACATTGTGCTCATCAACTCCAATCCGGCCACCATCATGACCGATGTCGCCATGGCCGACCATATATATATTGAACCCTTAACCTTAGAGACGG
>JAEZVS010000081.1 GCA_023443145.1 Bacillota bacterium
TTCCATTCTAAATACAAGTTTTTCAAGTCAAAAGCAAGCGACCACAGCACACCCAATAGCATAATGCTCAAAAAACACAGAGCCGCAAGAGGAAACCACCATATGATTTTCAGATAAACATATAACGGAACCAGAAGCAGTACTGGAATGATGGCTGAAACCACCAGCCCAAAGAAAACTTTAAAGCCCACGTATCGCCGCATGCTCAGAGGCATGGAACGCATATAGTTGAAATTTTCGCCTTCCAGTGAAAAAAGCACCGCTGACACATTGGCGCCACCGAAAATAAAATAGATCATGCCCGCCACCAATCCGGTGACCACGCTCATTGCCGCCGCTGAGCCGGGATCGCTCAACATATGCTGCACAAAGCCCATTTTTTCCCTAAAACCAATGATGGATGGCAAAGTAATGACCACCAGCATAAACATGGGCATGAGCGCCACTGAAAAAACCTCTCCATGGTTGATGAGTTTTATATGGTACCGCCAAAGCATTCGCAAAAGAGAGTCGTTTTTTTCTGCCGTTACCGCTTTCTTCCGTGTGGCGCGTTTTTTTACCTCAATTTCTTCTGTATCAAAGATGGTGCGTAAAAAGGCCGGCATCACACGACGACGCACCCCAAAAATCGAAAGAAAGAGCAGTGCCAACAAGACGGCTGCCAAGATGCAACGGCTTCCAAAATGGATCATGAGGCCACTCACCGGTCCCAGTGTCTCGGGCTTTAGCAAATGTGTCACTGGGCCGGAATCTCCAAAATAAAGAAAAACAAGCAAAACCACCACAAAAAGCATGGTGGTTGCCACCGATAGTGTCGTCAACAGGGTTTCTTTGATTTTGCCACTCGCCACCAGTTTTGCCATAAGCTGCATGGCTATAAGACTGCCACTCAACAAAAGCAACCCCATAGCGCATCCATAAATAAGCGTCCAGCCTAAAGATTCAAAAATGGATACATCCAAACGAATGAGAAAGAAAAAATATGCCGGCACCACCATCAAAATTTGCGTGACAAGAGTGACTGAGAGCACCAGCGTGCGTGCAATAAACAGTTCTTCAGGTTGCACCGGCAGGCTAAAATAATATGTTGTGTTTTTATTTTTATAAAAAACCGTATAAACACCAGAAAGATTTTGCGCTACCACAGTCAAAATAGACATCAACAAAAGCACATCAAAGAAAAGCGGTAAAAGAGAAAAGTCTATCTGGCTATAGATAAATGAGTACGGCAACAGCACTGCAAGAGCCGGTGCCACCAACAAGCGCATCAACAAGGCTTTTTTAAGCCCTTCCGGAGACCAGGCTTTTTTCTGCTGCAGCCTTCTGGTGAGGGCCGGGTTCAAATCTAAGAGCGCCACGTTAAAAAGCGCCCGCACGTGATCACGACGCACAGTCATGCCGGTGCACCTTCTTCCGCACTGGCCACCAGCTTCAAGTAAATATCTTCCAGACTGTCGCCGGGATGTTCTGCACGCAGTTCGTCCATCGTTCCCGAAAAGATCAACTGACCTCGGCGCAAAATGCCGATGCGGTCGCACACCTCTTCCGCCACTGCCAGCACGTGGGTGGAAAAAAGCACCGTATGACCCGTATCGGCATGATGGCGCATCATGCGTTTAAGATTATACGCGCTTTGCGGATCCAACCCGGTGAGCGGTTCATCCAGCACCCAAACATCCGGCGATGAAAGCAAGGCCCCGATAACAAAGGTCTTTTGGCGCATCCCATGAGAAAAAGCGCTGATGGTCTCTCCGGGATCCGGATGCAGATCAAAGAGATCACACAACTCAGCAATACGTGTGGTAAGGATCTCCGGCGCGATGCCGTAGATGCGGCCGATAAAGTGCCAATAAAAATCCGGCGTTAAGGCCAGAAACATATCCGGAGAATCGGGCACATAGCCAATGCGCTGCTTAATGGCATCGCGATGGGATGAAAGTGCCTCTCCGTCAATAAAAATCTCACCTTCCGTAGGGCGAATAATGCTCACCAAACTTTTAATGGTGGTGGATTTTCCTGCCCCGTTGTGGCCGATCAGGCCAAAGATTTCGCCATTTTCTATTTGAAGATTTAATCCTTGCAACGCTCGCTTTTGGCCGTAATTTTTCGACAGATTATCGAATACAATCATGAAAAGCATCTCCTTAAGTGATTATTGCATTGTTAAACTAACACAATTATATCACTTGACCCTTTCTTTATCAAGCAAGTATATAAAAATGCCTCGCCATCTCCCCTCATTGTTACAAGGGAAGATCACAAGGCAGTTTTCCATCTAAAATCCACCATTCATATTGACTATGGTCCATAGGCTTTTCGTCATCCATCCGCCAAAAGAGAGGTGGGTACCACGCCTTTCGGCAGATGGACGTTATGTGGTCAACGCTTGGCGAAAAAATGCCGCAGCCTGAGCATATTCATCATCTGTTGCCCAGCGTGATTCTTCTCCTGCTTTCACCATCTGTTCTTTGACCACGGGCGGCAGCACATTTTCAGGCATCTGGCGCACCCGTTCCAAGAGCTTGGCATCCACCAGGCCCGGCAAAAGCACAACGCCCAAAGAACGGTGTTTTTCCAGCATTTTTTCCATATTGGCCTGAACCTTCATGCCATGGTCGCTGTCCGGCATGGCCCCCAGCGTGGCAAAAAGACCGAGGGTGCACGAAGGAAGACTTTCTATCCATGCACGCGCCCGCTTGTTGGGATACCCCTGATCAATCCAAGCCCCGGCCAAAACCACATCCCATTTTTCTGAAACATCCGCAGGCGCCACATCTTTTAAAGGCAACACATCCCATTCGGCAGAATCTTTAAGACCCTCTGCCAGTTTTTCGGCCATCTTTTTCGTGTTTCCGGTTAAGGAATCATAACAAATAAGTCCCTTCATAGAAATCTCCTTTCAAATGCCAAACCATCCGCATTTTAGCAAATGGTACAAATGCCGTCAGTCTTCTAGCTATATACCCGAAGATTGATTGATTGTATACAAAGAAAATCATGCGTTTCTCCGGAGATACAGATGGCATTTTTTCTATACAGAAAAGACGGATAAATGACCGGTCTTGGGTATATATTATTCAGTACATCTTTTATAATCCATTAACAGGAGGAAATTTCATGAGTCAAAAAATTGTCGTTGTCGGCGGTGTGGCAGGTGGCGCTTCTTTTGTGGCCCGCATGCGCCGCCTGAATGAACAGGCCGATATTGTGCTTTTTGAAAAAGGCCCCTATGTATCCTTTGCCAACTGCGGCTTACCATATCATATTGGCGGCGTTATCGAAAACCGTGACGCACTTTTTGTGCAAACGGCCGAAGGCATTGCCACCCGTTTTAATGTGCGCATTCACGAAAATACGGAAGTCGTTGCCATTGATCGTGCTAAAAAAGAAGTGCAGGTGACCGACCACAAAAACGGCAAGACCTGGACGGAATCCTACGACAAGCTGGTGCTTTCTCCCGGTGCTGCGCCTATGCGCCCACCTATTGAAGGCCTTGACAACGCCGATAACGTCTTTACCCTGCGCAACATTCCCGACACCGATCAAATCATTGCCTATATGACCGACCACTCAGTCAAACACGCCACCGTCATCGGCGGCGGTTTTATCGGCCTGGAAATGGCCGAAAACCTCCACCATGCCGGGTTGGAGGTTTCACTGGTGGAAATGAGCGATCAAGTGATGGCGCCGATTGACCCTGAGCTGGCCGCCGAAGTGCATATTGAAATGCGGCTTAAAGGAGTTGAGCTGATCTTAGGAGACGGTATGGCCGCCTTTCAGAACGGCGGCAAAAAACTGGTTCTCCAAAGCGGCAAAGAAATCAACACCGACATGACCATTTTGGCCATCGGCGTGCGTCCGGAAAATAAGCTGGCTCAAGACGCCGGTTTGGACATCGGCGAACGGGGCGGCATCATCGTCAACCAAAACTTCCAAACCAACGATCCCGATATTTATGCCATTGGCGATGCCATTCAGGTGACAGACTTTGTGCAAAACACCCCAACCCAGATTCCGCTGGCCGGACCGGCCAATCGTCAAGGACGGCTGGTGGCCGATCATATCGCCGGGCGTGATATTTTGTATCGCGGCACCTTAGGCACCAGCGTGGCCAAAGTGTTTGACCTCACCGTGGCTGCCACCGGCAGCAACGAAAAAACCTTAAAACGCTTAGGTCAATCCTACCAGGCCATTCACATCTCACCCGCCTCTCATGCCGGCTATTATCCCGGGGCCTCGCCCATTTCGCTGAAAGCCCTTTACGACCCGGCCGACGGGCGCATCTATGGCGCTCAGGCTGTGGGCAGAGAAAACGTGGACAAAGCCATTGACACCATTGCCACCGCCATCTTTGCCGGTCTCTCCATCTACGACCTGGCCGACTTGGAACTTTCGTATGCGCCGCCCTATGGTTCTGCCAAAGCACCGGTCAACTTTGTAGGCTATGTGGCCCAAAACATCCGCGACGGTCTCCGGACAGCCGAATGGGATGAGGTGGCTGAAATCGTCAACCGTGATGACGCCATGATCTTAGACGTGACCACACCGGAAGAACATGCAGCAGGCCATCTGCCGGGCGCGGTGAATATTTCGCTGGACAGCCTGCGCGATCGTTTGCACGAATTGCCCAAAGACAAACACATCTACATTCATTGCGCTGTGGGCTTACGCGGCTATATTGGCGCACGCATTTTGGAACAACACGATTACAACGTCACCAACATCGACGGCGGCTACCGCACCTGGGTGCACTATCAAATCCAGGATAAGGTGGAACCGATGCCTTCTCTCCCCAATGCCGCTGACGAACCTGCGCCAAATGAAGAAAACAGCACCTGCTCCCACACCGTCATCGACTGCTGCGGGCTGCAATGCCCCGGACCCTTGGTGCAAGTCAACCGCACCATGAGCGAACTTGCAGCCGGTGATCGCCTCACCGTCAGCGTGTCTGATCCGGGATTTCAACGCGACGTACAGGCCTTTTGCCAGAGCGGCGGTCACCGATTGATTTCCGGTGAACAGGACGGGTCTGTTATGCGGTTTGTCATCGAAAAAGGCGCCGGTGCCAAAGACGATGGTGAGGCCATGGCCGCCACCAAAGAAAAACCCCTCAGTATGGTGGTTTTCTCCGGAGATTACGACAAAGTGATGGCCGCCTTCGTTATTGCCAACGGCGCCCGTGCCATGGGTCGCCCGGTGAGTATGTTCTTTACCTTCTGGGGCCTCAATGCGCTGCGCAAATCAAGCGACGTTAAAAAAGAAGGATTTGAGCTGCTCTTCGATAAAATGATGCCGGAAGGCGCCGGTCAACTGGGTCTTTCCAAAATGAACATGGGCGGCATGGGCACCAAAATGATGAAGCAGATTATGAAAAATAAAAACGTCAGCAGCCTGGAAGAACTCATTTACGATGCCCGCAAATCCGGTGTGGAGCTCATTGCCTGCTCCATGTCCATGGATGTGATGGGCATTAAGGAAGAAGAACTCATTGACGGCGTGGCCATCGGCGGGGTGGGCACCTACTTGGGCAAAGCCGGAGACGCCGCCACCAACCTCTTTATTTAGTCGTTCAATCACTCAGATAAAAAGCGCACGAACTTCGTGATCGTGCGCTTTTTGCTGCCCTGGATATGTTTTACCCCTTCAATACCTGCGCACTTGATAAAACGGTACAAAAGCAATATGGCGGCAGCACTTTGAATAACGACCAAACGATACAGCCATTACACAGTCATAAAGCTCTGCTTAAAATATTGACAATGGCCACCGCTATGGTATAAGGTTGTGTATATCACACACATTTGTCCTTATTTCACGCATTTTACCTTAGAAACAGGCATCCATTCGAAGATGAACGGCAACACTTCTCATGATATTGCCGCCCTGCATGATGGCCGTAAAAATTGGGGGTGCATTGATATGTTCAAAAAAACGTGGCGTTACTTTTTCGGTGAAAGAGGCGAAAAAAGAGTTTTAAACTGGAAGTTGCGAACATTCCATGCTTTGCAATATCTTTATTTCTACTTTTTTGGCGTCCATGCACCGTCTGACAACATTTGGCTGCGCATCCTATGCTTGATACTTTTAGGATTTGTCGCCATCGAAGGTGCTTTAGACATCAACAGACGAAAGGCAACGCCCAAACAAAAACTGTTCATGTATGTGCTCTTGGCGATCCTAGTGGCATTGGTCGGAACTGTTTCTCTCTGGGGTCGAGAGATCATCGCTAAAATATAACATCTAGCCTAAAAAAGACAGTCCGTTCATATATCCATGAAAAAACGCACCTCGACGCGTAAAATCGTTTTACTTATGCTCAATCACACAACCGCACCAACACAACCTGCATCCGGCAAATTGACAAATGGTGCATAAACAAAGTAAGGCAGCCAAAGCAGCTGAACCAATCCTTTTTATCACTTGAATCTTCCGTATCAACTAAACTCAATTTGCATTCATTCTCTTGACAAGAAAAAACTATAATACACTATAGACGGAATCGTCAAATTTTTTTGTAGGAGGGATTCGTTCTATTATATTTAATACATTGCTTAATGCTTTAATGATCGCAGTTTTTGGAAGGAGAATTAATATGCCAAGAAATATGATCGCAAAAATTATCATCACCTGTA
>JAEZVS010000144.1 GCA_023443145.1 Bacillota bacterium
CCTCAAACGTGCGCGTATGCCTATTCCGCCACAACCGCAAAAACACTCTAACGAGGTTGCCCAGTAAATATAGCATGGGAAAAATCTCTTGTCAAGTCAAATGAAGAAAAATTGTCGTCTCATGATGACGTATGTTTAAACATTTCGGCGTCAAAACAATAATATCCTTAGATCTGCTTTATTAAATTAATGTGTTCTCTGCTGCCGGCAAACAGAAGGTCTCAACTTTAAAATAAGCACAAATATATCAAAGCTGCGGCCGCTCCAGCCGACCGAAGGCAAAATAAAGCATGATTGCCACCAACAGAAAAGAGATGAAGGCCAGATACATTCCGCCATAGCCAAAACTTTGCGCCAACCGGCCGGCACAAACACCCCCCAATCCAATGCCGGCGTCAAAGCCGGTAAAAAAGGTGGCGTTCGCGGTACCGATGCGATGTTTCGGTGCTCGCACAATAGCCAACGTTTGCAGGGATGACTGCACAGCCGCAAAGCCGCTGCCGTAAAAAAACGCAGCCAGATAAAACATCCAAGTTTGATTGGCTTTACCTAAAAGCGCCAACGCAATCACCATAAACACGATTGACGGCAAGATCACAGGCTGATGACCGCGATGATCAATGATGCGTCCCACAAGCGGACGGCACATCATGGTGCAGCAGGCATAAATCACAAAAAAAAGCGACAAATTGTGGATGCCTTTGTCGGCAGCATGAATGGCCACGAAACCTGTGATAGCACCCATGGTGGCACTGATGCAGCCAACCACAATAGCCGGACGGATTGCCGAGCGCTCATAGATTTCCGGCCGAGCACCTTTTGCCCAGCGTTTAATGTCCGCCGTTTCCGAAAGGAAAAAAGCTTGCAACAACGCCAGCCCCAAAAGAGCAGTGGCCACCAGCGTAACGGTTTGAAAAGAGGCATGGGCAAAGAGACTGAGGCCCAACGCCGGCGCCACCGCGAGCGCCACAGACACAGACATGGAAAAATAGCCCATGCCTTCACCAAAACGTCTCTTAGGCAACATATCAGACGCCATCGTGGAGCAGGCCGTACTGGCCATGCCCCAGCCAAAACCGTGGGCAAAACGAAGCAACAATAAAGCTGTTGCTTGAGCCACCCAGGCATAAGAAAAAGTGATGATAAGAAGCAACACCAAACTGGCAAAAAACAACTTATAACGGCCGAAATAATCCAAAGACAAACCGGCAACAGGACGAATAATGATGGCCGTAATGCTGATGGCGCCAACCAAAAGGCCGAGGGTCATATCTCCAAAACCTAAAGTTTTCGCATACAGAGGGATGGTCGGAATGAGCATTTGAAAGCTCAGAAACAAACAGAGATTGATGAGCATGGTCAATACAAAAATCGGCTTCCATAATTTTTCAGCACTCAAGCGATCCTTCCTTCCATTTTCTGAGTTGTGCATCCACCTGACCGTAAAGCTCATCTAAATTGCCGTCATTGCTCAAAGCGATAGCTTTGGGATCTAAAAAACGTATTTTATCGGTTGTTTGGGCGGCCATTTTTTTTGCCGCCAAGACTTCATCCACACCATCTCGCGCCACAATGCGCGCTTTACGCACTGCATCATCTACAGTAACCACCCACACTTCATCCAGCTTATGAGGAAACTCGCCTTCATAGAGAAGCGGCACCACCAAAAAAATAAAATCTTTTCCCGCCTCTTTTTCAGCAGCTAAAAGCTCTTCCATCCGTCGATGAATAAGCGGATGGGTGATGGCATTAAGCACTCGACGGGCGTCGGCGTCATGAAAGACATGCGCCGATAATTTTCGCCGATTTAAAGTCCCATCCGACAATAAAATACTGCGCCCAAAATACGCCACCAGCTGTTCCAATCCGATGCTGCCCGGACGAACCACCTCACGCGCAATGATGTCGGCGTCGATGATGGTGTAGCCGAAGCTTTGTAAGTAATTGCTGACTGCCGTTTTACCGGAACCGATGCCGCCGGTAATACCGATGATGGTTGACATAATATTCTCCTCTACGTTTGACAGTGGGGACAAAAAGTGCTGGTGCGTCCGGACAAGGTGGTTTTGATAAGCTGAGCGCCACAGTGCACACAGGCACTGCCCGCCCGACCATAAACCTGATGACGTTCTTGAAATGAGCCGCTTTTTCCCTCCGCATCCACATAGTCACGGATACTCGATCCGCCAACAGCGATGGCTTCAGTGAGCAGTGCTTTAATGTCCGTTACCAGACGCAGACATTCTTCTTCGCCGAGATCAGATGCCGGCCTAAGTGGAGACAATCCAGCCCGAAACAAAGCTTCATCTGCATATATGTTACCGATTCCCGCCACCAAATGTTGATCTAAAAGAGCCGTCTTAATCGGCGAACGCCGGCATTTCAGACGCGACAACAGATAATCTGCTGAAAATTCATCAGAAAGCGGCTCCGGTCCCAACAAAGAAAGGGGCGGCGTCGTGTAAGGTGAACACGCCCAATAAGCCAAGCCTCCGAAGCGTCTCACATCGTGATAACGCACATCCATTCCGTTGTCTAAAATGATCACCCCATGGGTGTGCTTGACAATCGGGACATCGCGAGGTGTGATTAAGAGCCGTCCGGTCATACCTAAGTGAACCAGAAGATAGCGGTTTTCATTCAAATGAAAGATCAAGTATTTACCTCGACGAACCACTGTCTGGATACAGGCGCCCGCTAGGCTTTTTTGAAAAGAAGCGATATCATGCGGAGGTCGTTTAATTTGGGCGGCACACGTCACCAGCACCTCTTGAATGGTGCATCCGCTTACAGCCGCGGATAAACTGCGGCGCACCGTCTCCACTTCAGGCAATTCCGGCATATCATCTCTCCTCTGTCGGCAAAAACGGAACCATCATAAAATTCGTTAAAGCATCACATGTCAACGTCTACGTATGGACAGTCATTCGCCCACATTTTCCATCTCCTGCCAATTAAATCCCACCTTCACATCCACCTGTAAAGGTACCGTCAAAGGCATGACATTTTCCATCACACTGCGCATGTTATGAATGAGATAAGCGGCTTCTTCAGGGCGGGTTTCAAATATGAGCTCGTCATGCACTTGCAGCACCATCGTGGAATGTAAATGCTCATCACGCAGACGTTGATCGCAAGCCAACATGGCCAGCTTAATGATGTCTGCGGCTGAACCTTGAATGGGCGTATTGACCGCCGTGCGTTCTGCAAAATTGCGCAAATTAAAATTCTTGCTTTGGATATCTTTAATGGTGCGGCGGCGCCCAAGAAGGGTGCGCACATAACCGGCTTCGCGCGCGTGATCAATGGTATCTTGAATCCACGCCTGTACGCCGGGATACCGCTCAAAATAACGATCGATATAGGCTTGAGCTTCTTTGCGGCTGATGCCCAATTCTCGCGCCAAACCGTAATCGGTTTGGCCATAGATAATGCCAAAATTCACCGCCTTAGCGGCACGGCGCTGGCTCTTCGTAACTTGATCGATGGGTGTATGAAAGACTTCCGAGGCTGTGCGTAAATGAATGTCTTCATTATCTATAAAACTTTTCATCAGCGTTTCATCCTGACTCATATGTGCCAAAATGCGCAGCTCTATTTGCGAATAGTCTGCCGAAACGAGCACCTGCCCCAATTCCGAGGGCACAAAAGCCTTGCGGATGCGCATCCCTTCTTCTGTGCGCACAGGAATGTTTTGCAAGTTGGGCTCGCTTGACGACAACCGCCCTGTCGCAGTGAGGGTTTGGTTAAACGTGGTGTGCACTTTACCCGATACATCAGCCATAGACAAAAGACCGTCTACATATGTGCTTTTCAGCTTCGCCAACTGGCGGTATTCCAGTATGTCGCCAATGATGCCGTGATCATCCTTCAATGCTTCCAAAACCTCCGCACTGGTGGAATAACCTGTCTTGGTTTTTTTCAACGGTGTCAGACCGAGGTCTTCAAAGAGCACCTTTCCCAACTGCTTGGGCGAATTAATATTGAAAGTTTGTCCGGCCATCACATAGATGCCATCTTCAATTTCAGTAATTCTCCGGAAAAATTCTTTTTCCAGTGACTGTAAATATTCTCTTTGCACCGCCACGCCGGCCACTTCCATTTCAGCTAAAATAAAAGCCAGGGGCAGTTCCACATTGGCATAAAGCTGCCACAATCCCCGCTCTTTCATTTCGTCGATAACAGCCTGATAATGGCGATTGATCATATCCAAGCGATGAAAGCCCGCTATTTCGCCTTCTGCCGCTTGGCTCTCCATCCACCGGTCGTTAACGATGGCATCCAGGGTATGGTCACGCTCTTCCGGATGCAAAAGATAATCGGTGAGAGCCGCATCCCAAAAAATGGCGGAGCAATCGACGTCTGCCAAATAAAATCGGCGATAGAGCCCCTTGGCGTCATCGGTCAACACATGCGTATCATCATCGTTCAAGACCGGAGCCAAAGCCTTGGCCACGGCCTCAAAATGATCGGTGGTGCAAAGGTGCACAAATTCATTTTGGGCCGTCAATACATCCAATGCCAACATTTTTTCATGGGTTTTATCATAGGTAGGCAGGATGATCAGCCGCCCCGGCGTCAATTGGCTGCAAAACGCCTCCATTTCCGTCAAATCAGTGAGGCTGCGCCCGGTGATGTGGTGATTTTCCGGTTCCGGAGCCTGATCATCATCCAGCTGACGCAAAAGATTTTTTAGCTCATAGCGCCGATAAAATGCACGCAACGCATCGGTTTTGGGCTTCCGGCATTGCAAATCATCCAAAGATATCTGAATGGGGGCGTCACGATGGATGGTGGCCAAATCGCGCGAAAGATAGGCCTGTTCTTTAAAAGCTGCCAGTTTTTCGCCCATTTTTTTTCCGGAAAAATCATCGAGATGGGCATAGATGGCGTCCAAACTTCCATATTGGTCCAGTAATTTATGGGCGGTTTTGGCACCAACGCCGGGCACGCCGGGGATGTTATCGGAAGAATCACCCATAAGACCTTTTAAGTCAACCACCTGGGCAGGACTTAATTGATATTCTTCTTGCAGATGATGAAGATCCACCTTTTCAATTTCCGACAGTCCTTTGCGCGTAAAAT
>JAEZVS010000171.1 GCA_023443145.1 Bacillota bacterium
TCATTGCACATGGTTTCGCAACGACGGCAATAGACACATTTATCCATATCGCGCACGATGGAGCGGGTTTCATCCTTTTTGTAGAGGGACTGGCTGCGGCCGGTAATGTTGATTTTATCGATACCGAAGCGCACCGCCAAGCTTTGCAGCTCACAGTCTCCGGATTTTTGGCAGGTGAGACAAGCTTTGGGATGGTCGGAAATTAAAAGCTCCACAATGGTTTTACGAGCCGTAAGCACACGGTCGGAATTTGTAATGACCTTCATGCCTTCGCTGACCGGCGTCACGCAGGAGGGCTGAAGATTTTTCTTGCCCGCCACTTCCACCACACACACACGGCAGCTGGCTTTGGCACTATGCATGCGGGTGTTGTGCAAGTCCATGTAGCAGAGCGTGGGAATATAAATATCGAGCGTTTTGGCGGCCTCTAAGATGGTGGTGCCTTTGGGTACCGTCACCGCACGGCCGTTGATCGTTAAATGCACCTCTTGCATATCCTCTCTCCTCCTTGTTAACCGTTCGAGATGGCACCGAAGTTACATTTCTGATAGCAGTTGCCGCAGCGAATGCACTTGGCCTGATCGATTTTAAAGGGTTCACGCAGCACGCCGGAAATGGCATCCACCGGGCAGTTTTTGGCGCAAACCGAGCAGCCGACGCAACGGCTGGGATCGATCTGATAATGCGTCATCTTGCGGCAGACCCCTGCCGGACAGCGTTTGTGATCCACGTGGGCCACGTATTCGTCCCAGAAGTTTTCCATTGTGGAAAGCACCGGATTTGGTGCCGTTTGACCTAAGGCGCACAGAGCCGTATCTTTCATGACATCGGCAATACGGCGCACCTCTTCCACATGTTCCATGGTGCCGCGGCCATCGGTTATCAATTTCAAAAGCTCGGAAATACGCCGAGTACCAATGCGGCACGGCGTGCAACGACCGCAGGATTCACCTTCAGAAAAGCCCAGGTAATATTTGGCGATGGAGACCATACAATCATCTTCATCCATAATAATCATGCCGCCGGATCCCATCATAGAGCCAATCGACACCAAATTATCGTAATCGATGGGCATATCCAGATATTTTTCTGCAATACAGCCGCCGGAAGGCCCACCGGTTTGCACCGCTTTAAATTTTTTGCCGTCTTTAATGCCGCCGCCAATTTCATAAATAATTTGGCGCAGCGTGTACCCCATAGGAATTTCCACCAGACCCACATTATTGACTTTACCGGCCAAAGCAAATACCTTCGTACCTTTGGATTTTTCCGTGCCGATGGATGAAAACCACTCGGCACCGTTTAAAATGATGCGCGGCACATTCGCAAAGGTTTCCACGTTGTTGACGTTGGTGGGCTTCCCTTGGAAACCATGTTCTGCCGGGTAGGGCGGTTTTACAGTGGGCTCACCGCGCTTGCCTTCCATCGAATGGAGCAGCGCTGTTTCTTCCCCACACACAAAGGCGCCGGCGCCCAAGGTCAGTTCTATATGAAAACTAAAGTCGGTCCCTAAAATATGATCCCCTAAAAGACCGTATTCTTCCGCCTGTTTGATGGCATGCTCCAATCGACGCACCGCCAACGGATATTCGGCGCGAATATAAATACGCCCTTCCGAAGCGCCGATGGCATAACCGCAAATGGCCATGGCTTCTAAAACCGAGTGGGGATCCCCCTCCAGGATAGAACGATCCATAAAAGCACCGGGGTCGCCTTCGTCGGCATTACAGACCACATATTTTAAATCGCCGGGCACTCCGGCAGCAATTTGCCATTTAAAGCCGGTGGGAAAACCGGCGCCGCCGCGACCGCGGAGGCCGGATGCTTTCATTTCATCCACCACCCCTTTGGGGGTCATCTCTGTGAGGGCTTTGGCCAAAGCAAAGTAAGCTTCATGGCGAATGCAGTCGTCAATATCGGTGGGATCAACCACGCCGCAGTTTTTTAAAGCAATGCGCAATTGCTGCGCCGGCGCACCACTGGGTGGCCGTGTTAAAACATCCGTTTTTATATCCATCTGGCTCATGGTGATGCCTCCTTATAAATTGACGTGGCAGGTTTTGACGACATGATCGTCTGCCACCACACCGCGACCCAAGTGTGCCTCTACAATAGAAAGGGCTGCTGCTGCATCCACATGACCGTAAACCACAGGCGCCTCTCCCGGGCGCACCACTTCCACAGTGGGTTCCGCGTAGCAGTAGCCCATACAACCGGTGGATTTAAGTGTGGCATGCCATTCGGGATGTTCGCCAATGATTCCCGCCAATGCGTCATACACATCCTTGGCACCGGTGGCAATGGCACAGGTGGCCATGGCCACACGCACTTCTGTCTCTTCCTGACCGATGTCCCCCAACAACGCATCACGTTTGGCTTTTAATTCTTCAAACGAGTTCAGTTTCTGCATCATGAGCCTCTTCCCCCTGTTCTACAATATAGTAGCCATCTAAAATGCCTTTTACTTTTTCAGGTGTCACGTGGCCATAAACAGTGCCGTCAATGGAAATGACCGGTGCCAGACTGCAAGCACCCAGGCAATGAACCTGTTCCAGCATGAACATACCGTCTTCGGTCATCTCTCCCAAAGCAATACCAAGTTCACGTTCAATGGCTTCTAATACGCGTTCAGCGCCTTTTACAAAGCACGCCGTGCCCATACAAACTGAAATGGTATGTTTTCCTCTGGGCTTCATAGTGAAGAGCGAATAAAACGTGACCACACCGTAAATTTTTGACGTGGGAATGCCGGTCTTTTTGGCAATGTGCACCTGAAGTTCCATAGGCAAATAGCCAAAAACATCTTGGGCCTTGTGTAAAATGGCAATCAAATGCGATTCTTTGTCTTCAAAGGTGTCGATAAAGCGATCCAGTGCTTGCAAATCACTTTCTTTGAACATGGACATGTCCATAAGATCCCCTCCAACTGTCTGTGCGCATAGCGCCATCCGTTTCCTCCCGGATAGCGCAAATAGTTTTAATTTACTGAAAGTTTATCATGATATAGAACAGGGTGCAATATTATATGACAGTCATTAACTCTATTTATCTGTGAAATTTTTCACGTTCATTTTTTTGCATATGATTGTTTGCCGCTAATTTATAACGATGCTTTTTGCTGTTCACCAACAATCCTTACATTTTTTTTTGCAATAAAAAAGGTCATCCCTAAGACGGGATGACCACATCATCTAAAATATTCTGCAATTTCGCCAGAGCAATGCCGTAATTGGTGATGGGCACGCCCTGTTCCACCGCCCGCGCCGTGCGGGCAAGTACATAGCGGCGGTTAAACATACACGCACCGCATTGAATGATGACGTCATACGGGGTGAGATCATCAGGATAATCGCGCCCGCTCTTAACAGTAATAGAAAGCCCTTCTCCATAGCGCCGGCGCAGCATGCGCGGAATCTTCACACGGCCGATGTCCTCTTCAATGGGGGCATGGCTGCACGCTTCGGCAATGAGCACATGGCTCCCTGAGTGAAGTTTGTCCAAAGCTTGAGCTCCGGCCACATAAGTGGCCACATTCCCTTTCTGAGCCGCCATAAGTATCGAAAAGGAGGTGAGAGGCACCTCTGCCGGCTTTTGCCGGTGCACCTGCTGAAACGCTTGGCTGTCGGTAATGATGAGAGCCGGCAGCTTGGAAAGGGCCGCCACTGCCTCGGGAAATCCGGAAAGGGTGCATCCAATAAACAGTGCGTCTTTGTCTAAAAGATCTCGCATGGTTTGCACTTGCGGCAAGATGAGACGTCCTTGAGGCGCCTGGGGATCCTGAGGCATCACCAACAACACCACATCACCTGGGCCCACCAGTCCTCCGGTGAGGGAGGGCGCATCAAAATCTTTCGGCACTGCCTGCACAATCGCTTCGCGGAGCCTGTCGATCCCGGCACCGGTCTCAGCGCTCACCAGCACCAAATGTTCGGAAAGCCGGGCAGCCAGAGCAGCTGCCTGCTCTTCAGCCCCTGGCTCATCCATCTTGGAGCGCACCGCCACCACGGGCACTTTTTGCTCAAGGTCTTCATAAAAATTTCGCTCAACCGCATCTCCGTCATGAAAAACCATAACCGCCACATCAACGCCTAAAAGTGCGTCCATGGTTTTTTCCACTCTCTGCTGACCCAACAGCCCTTCATCGTCAAATCCTGCCGTATCGGTGAGTGTACAGGGGCCCAAACCGGGAATTTCCATATTTTTGCGCACCGGGTCCGTGGTGGTACCTGCCACATCAGAGACAATCACCACATCTTGGCCCACCAGTGCATTTAATAGCGCCGATTTGCCGCTGTTGCGTTTGCCGAAAAAACCGATGTGCAAACGGTTGGCCGCCGGCGTCTGATTCAGTTCCCCGCGCATATCAGAACCGAAAATCGCGCTTGCCGGCGTCGATGTCGTTCAAATGCTCTTCCGTGATTTGCCGCACTTTGGGGTTATCGATTTGATCCAGCTGTTCGCCGATGACCTTATAACCCACCTCGCGCGTCTCCGGAGATGCATAATCATCAAGATATTCGCGCAATGTCATCAGCGCGTTGGGCAGACAGCAGTTTTGAATCTGTCCGCTTTTACAAAGCTGCATAAAGCGGTCTCCCGTACGCCCTTCCCGATAGCAAGCCGTACAGAAAGACGGCACATAGCCCAAATCCATAAGCCAGTGCAACACTTCATCCAGCGTGCGCCGGTCTGATACATCGAACTGAGCACTGTTGTCTTCGGGATCTTCCTCTTCATGATAACCGCCCACGCTGGTTCGTGAACCTCCACTGATTTGAGAAATACCCACTTCCAAGGAACGGCGGCGCACTTCCACCGATTCCCTTGTACTCATAATCATGCCGGTATAAGGAACCGCTATGCGCAAGCAGGCCACCAGCTGAATAAAGAGATCGTCCGGCACCCCGTTGTCAAACGTGTTGGGATCGATGTCGTCTGCGCGTTTGATACGGGGCACACTGATGGTATGGGGCCCAACGCCAAACGCCGCTTCCAAATGTTCTGCATGCATCAGCTGGCCCACAAATTCGTAACGGTAATTTTCCAACCCATAAAGCACGCCCAAGCCCACAGCATCAATACCCGCCTGCATGGCACGATCATGGGCTTCCGTATGCCAGGCATAATCATGTTTGGGTCCAAAAGGATGCAGTTTTTCGTAGTTTTCTTTGTGATAGGTTTCCTGAAAAAGCACATAGGTGCCGATTTCAGCATCTTTCAAGCGTTTAAAATCTTCCACCGAAAGCGCAGCAATATTTACATTCACCCGACGAATGGCGCCGTTTTTATGTTTGGTGGCGTAAATCGTTTGAATACACTCAATAATATAGTCCAGCGGATTATTGATGGGGTCTTCACCGGCCTCAATGGCCAAGCGTTTGTGACCCATGTCCTGCAGGGCAATGACCTCACGCCGCACTTCTTCTTGCGTCAGCTTTTTTCGGGATATGTTCTTATTGGGGGCGTGATACGGACAATACACACAGCCATTGACACAGTAGTTGGACAAATAAAGGGGTGCCATCATCACAATGCGGTCCCCATAAAAATGGCGCTTAATGTCTTTGGCCAAGTCAAAAATTTCCGCAACTTTGTCTTCCAGCGTACAATCCAGCAAAAGGAGCGCCTCGCGATGGCTGAGACCCTGCATGGCTCGCGCTTTTTCCAGAGCCTGATCAATCAATTCACGATCATTTTTATGGGCGTCGGCCCAAGCCAATACCCGCATGATTTCGTCATGATTGATAAATTCCTCCGCTTTCATCGATGCCGGATTGTACGTCACTTTTGTTTCGATGCTCATAATACTCCTCCTTCTTCTGAGTCAGAAAACTTACTCATCAGTATCTTCTTTACATTCTATATCGTTGCCGCCTTGTCCGAATTCAAGAGCAGGGTGCTTTTGGTTAGGTCCTCATCACTTGCATTTCTCTTCAAAGGGAAGAGGGCGCATCAAAACCCGCATGATCGCCGCGATCCACGCACACTTCATAGCCGATGGCTGCCAGGCGGCGAGACAAGTCTTGCACATGTTCCGCCGCCTCCTGACCGCTGTAGCGTTTGCCGTCGTAAAGCATATATTTGTGACGGACCGCCGGCGGCGACAGATTGGGCATAATGACGTTGCAGCCGGCCCGAATGCCCAGAACGTGTCCGTCCGCATCTGCCGTATTTAAGGCTGTGGTGGCCGGCAAAAGCACATTCGGATACATGATGCGCACCAAAGAAAGCACATAAAGGGTTAGCGGCACGCTACCGGGCGCCTTATCTTTAAAAGGTGTATCCCGATGTGGCAGAAAAGGGCCGATACCCACCATATGCGGCCGGAACGTCTGCATAAAGAGAAAATCCTCTGCCAAATGAGAAAGTTCCTGCCCCGGTGAGCCCACCATAATACCGCAGCCTGTCTGGTAGCCCAGAGAGCGTAAATCGGCAAGACACTGCATGCGATGGCCATGACTCATTGCAGGGGGATGCAGATGCGCATAATGAGCCGCATTTGCCGTTTCATGACGAAGCAAAAATCGATTGGCCCCCGCTTCGAAGAGCGCCCGATAACTTTCCAATGAGCGCTCACCTACCGACAATGTCAATGCCACATCCGGATAATTGGACCGCATTTCCTGCAAAAGAGGCACCAGGCGGTCATCTGTCCAATAAGGATCTTCGCCTCCCTGGAGCACAAAAGTGCGAAAACCTGCCTCATAACCCACTCGGCACGCTGCCAAAATATCATCCTCTGTCAAACGATAGCGTTCAACCCGGCTGTTTCCGCGGCGAATACCGCAATAATAACAATTGTTTTGGCAGTAATTGCTAAACTCAATAAGCCCTCGAATAAAAATCCGTCGCCCATAATATTGTATGGCCAAATCCCGGGCCTTTGCCGCCAAATGAGCACGAAAAGCTTCATCCGGCCAAACGCTCAAGAGATGCATCCATTCTTCTTTGGTGAGAACAGCCCCCTCTTCCAGCTGTGCCAGGGCACATTCCGCCTTACGCATTCTCCTCACAGGAAATGACGTTGGAATAGCAAGCCTTGGCACTCACACCCGCTAAGCGGCCCACTTTGCCCGATATGCTGTTGATCACATCCTGGGGCGCATCCACCGCCAATGAGATGATGTTCACCCCGCGTTCACGGTAAGGTATGCCCATACGGCCAATAACATAATCGCGATACTCGTGTAAAATCTCGTTCAATGCCTCCACCGATTGGGCGTCTTCCACAATAATGCCAACAATAGCCACGCGTGATTCTGTCATAAATATCCCTCCATATAAAAAAAGAGCGCCACGCGCCCGACGTACAAGCCTTCTCGTAGAGTTCATAAGAAGTCGTCGTCTCAGCGCTTGTTTGACTGCATCATACCACAAAGGCCCCGGAAAGAGAAGAGTTTTTGCAATTGATCGACGATTCTGTCCCATAAATATATCTTTCTTTATGCATTATCATTTGCGGGGCGTAAAGCGAGTAAAATGCTTTATTTTTTTATATCACAGTGCTAACATAACTTATGGATAGCGACTGTTAACCTCATCCAAATGCGATTCATTGTAAAGATCATATCGAAAGGAGATACTTTTATGTTTGATATTCTCGTTATTGGCGCCGGTCCTGCCGGCGTATCCGCCACCCTCTATGCCCGCGCCCGCGGCGCTTCGGTGGCACTGGTGGAAAAAGGAGCCATTGGTGGCCTGGTGGGCACCGTATCTAAAGTCAGTCATTACACCGGCCTTATAGAAAATGAAACCGGACTGAGTTTTGCAAAAAGGTTAAAAGAGCAAGTGGATGCGTGCGGATGCACCTTTTTCGCCGACGAAGTCTCCGCATGCGAACTGGATGGGGACATCAAAAAAGTCACGCTTACCGGCGGCGACGTGCTGGAAGCCAAAGCGGTGATCATCGCCACCGGAAACGCGCCCAAATCCTTAGGTTTGGCTC